>NC_008255.1:1691250-1995000 GCF_000014145.1 Cytophaga hutchinsonii ATCC 33406
TTCAACAAGTGCTATCCAGGATCTTGAGGTTAATTTTTCAAGCATTGATTTTGGTAACAGAGCAAGCGTATTAGGTACGGCTAAAGCGTTTGAAGATCTGGGTGTATCGGCCTATAATGGGGCTGGCCAATTGATCTCTAATACAGCCAACGGCCTTGTATACCTTGGTCTGGCTGGGAAAATTGTTTCTGTTGAAGCGAGACATGCCGCTGCAATCAGAGATTTGTTAAATCCTAAATCAGCAGATTTCTCCGGAGACGATGTTGTAGATGCTACAACAGGTCTTGATGGTGCAAAAACGCCAGCTCAGGTTCTTGCTATTGCAGGAACATACATCAAGACAAAAATCAATGCAAGTAATTTACCAACCGCTTAAACAAAACTGTTATGAACTTATTAAAAATTATAGACGATCTTCAATTAGAAAAAATTGATCAGGAAGAATTTCTTAAGCCAGCCTTAAGAAGAGGTTTGTTTAAGAAGGCGAGTGATTTCAGCTTAAAAGCTGCCCTTACTTCGTTACCATTTGCATTGTTTGCTATGCCACGCATTGTTCAGGCAAGTACACAGGCAAATACACAATCGGTAACAGATACATTGAATTATGCATTAACACTTGAATATCTGGAAGAGGCTTTTTATGTACAGGGGTTAGCTAAATCAGGTTTGATTGACAGTGCAGATATGACAATTTTTAATCAGATCAAAAAACATGAATCAGCGCATGTTGTTTTCCTGAAAAATGTATTAGGGAGTGCCGCTAATCCTTCTCCAGCATTTGATTTTGGTACCGCCTTTGATAGCTATGCAAATTTTCTTGCAACTGCGCAGGCATTGGAAGATACAGGTGTTAGAGCATATAAGGGTCAGGCAGGTAATCTTATAACAAATAAAGTAGCCTTAACAGCAGCGTTACAGATCCATTCCGTAGAGGCACGTCACGCATCAGAAGTGCGCAGGCTTAGAATGCTGAATGGCTGGATCGGTGTGGGTGAAGCAGGCGCTACGTATGGAGCCGGTGAGGATGCAAATTTCCCTGCAGAAAGTAATCTAACCCAGGGTGGTGTTGATCTGTCTATTTTGGCTTCAGCTGATGTTACGATGACAAATATCGCAGAAGCATTTGATGAACCATTGGATAAAAATACCGTGTTCGGTATTGCACAAGGGTTTATTGTAAGTTAATCAATACGCAGCAGGTTGCTGGTAATACAGCACCTGCTGCGTATTATAACTCATCACAGTTTTATATATCACATTAAATTATACAGGTATGTTAGGTAGCGTATTATTGATCATGGGCCTTGGAGGCGGAGAGATTGCACTCATTATGTTTGCAGTCGTGTTATTGTTCGGAGCAAAAAAAATACCTGAACTGGCAAAAGGCTTAGGGCAGGGGATAAGAGAATTTAAAGATGCTTCTTCTGAAGTGAAAAGTGAAATAAATAAATCAATAGAGAAGGACGTTTAGTTCTTCTCTTCATTTTATATCAAACCACACGACCATGTTTCTGCTTAATCTGTTGGGGAAATCATTTGTTAAAGATCATTCAGCTGAATTTTCTGTATTAGATCACATAGAAGAATTAAGATGGAGACTTATACGCGCTGTAGTAATCATTCTGGTTTTTACAGTTGTAGCGTTTATTTACATGCCGTACATTTTTCATACGATTATTCTTGCACACGCTTATCCGGATTTCTGGACATACAGAATGCTGTGCAGGATCGATAACAGCTTATGTGTGGATACATTAAACTTTACCTTGTTAAGCAGGGAAATGTCGGGCCAGTTTACCATTCATTTAAAGTCGGCATTTATTGTGGGATTCATTGCAGGGTTTCCATTTATTGTATGGGAGATCTGGAAATACATAAAACCTGCTTTACACAAAAATGAGATTAACGTAAGTTTTAAAGTAGTTTCTGTTGTGCCGTTTTTGTTTATCATAGGAATTCTTTTCGGGTATTTTATACTGGCGCCTTTATCCGTTAATTTTTTAGCAAACTACAACATCGATGCAGCTATTCAGAATCAGTTTGATATTACTTCGTATGTTTCAACCGTAACCATTATGGTACTGGTATGCGGATTGATTTTTCAATTGCCCGTACTGGTTTATTTTCTGGCAATGGCTGGCATTCTAACACCGGAATTTATGCGGAAGTATCGCCGGGTGGCAATCATCCTGGTATTTATTATTGCCGGAATTATTACACCATCACCGGATATTATGAGCCAGCTGATTGTTGCCATTCCGATTTATCTGTTATATGAGATCAGTATTTATACGGCTGCAAGTATCAGTAAGAAACGAAAGATGCAGGAAGTATAATTTATTCAGGTTAAATAGCGACATAACTGATGCAGTTATATCCGACAGTTCATCTGAAAAATCCATTAAAAAAAGAGTCACGCATATAGCGTGACTCTTTTTTTAATGGATGCATTCCATTGGCAGATTGATAAACAGTGTATTCAATTATTGAATAACTATTTTTTCTGCCGTGTTATCCAGCTTAAGAATGTAAAGTCCTTGTAAAAGATTAGATACGTCCATTTTATCCGTATTCGTTCCTTTGCGAACCACTACACCTTCACTGTTAATCAACGTGAATTCAGAAGCAGTTTTACCAAAGTATACAAGGCCCGATGTTACCGGATTCGGGTAGATAGTGAAAGCCGTTTCTCCATATTCCTGAATACCTAAACCATCGTCGGGTGCATTATCAGCCATTGACATATTATCACCTGTACGGTAATTGTTGTTGTTACAGGTATAGCTCACCCAGGCAGGATCAGCAGCTTCCGTTGCTGAAGTTGTACCCAACGTTGCACTAGAGCTGCCGGCTGCACTGTTAAGCAATGACTGGCCTTGTCCTTCATTCATTTTCCAGTTTCCTATAAGACCTGGTTCATTTCCTGCCAATAGAGAAGAATAATTGGCAGCAATTTCTGAGGAAGATCTAGCAACATTCCAGATACGGACATCATGCAGCATCCCTTTAAAATACGTGTTGCCAGGTGACGCGGCATCCACTCCGATATTTAACGGACCGGTACTTTGTATATTCCTTGTTGCATACCCAACCGTGTAAGAACTCATTAATACACCATCCTGATAAAAACTCATTACATCGGCATTTCTGGTAATGGCTATGTGGTGACATTTGTTATCTCTTAAGTCAGCGCAGTTACCGCATTCCCAGTTACCAGTGCTGCCACCCATCTGGATAAAAGGTTTTCCGGAGCTGAACAATCCGAAAAGGAAACCATCAGATCCCGATGTACGTAACGACATGATCTGCGGAAAAGAAACCTGAGCATTTGATGCATTTATCCAGGCTTCCATGGTAAAGTTTCCTGTTCCTAAATTAAATGCCGGGCTGTTTGGTACCTGTGCATACGTTGTTCCGCTGAACTGCAGAGCCGGATGGGCAATATTGATTGTACCTGTTTTCGTAATAGCTGTTCCGCATGTTCCCGCAGCAGGTGTAATGGTAAGCGAGTATGTTCCTGTTTTGGCAGAAGTGAAATTTTTGATGTTGCATACATTCGTTGGTACACCATTAAACACTGCTCCCGGAACAGACCAGGTATACGTAACATTATTCTGTGCCGGCACACTGATTGTAGTTGCAGCGGCATTACCGGACAATGCAGGAAGCGTAAAATCTGCAATCCTGTTTTGTACGTTCATAACCTTTGTAAATGTTTTCGGAGGAAAGCTTCCGTCGGTAGATGTTACTGTTACATTTACATTCTTTGCCCCCTGGCTGTTAAAGGTAACCTGTGTGCTTGGGCCGGTAGCGGGGCTTGCAGAACCATCCTGTACAGACCAGCTGTAGTTTGCGTTTGCTACAGTCGGAAGACTCATTGTTATTGTTTGTCCGCAGCTAGGCGTACTTGTTGTATAACTGAAATTAAAATAATCAAGCATATGGCCGGTACTTAGTGTAACATACGTCCAGTTGCTCCAGTTGTTTGAGCTTACATCACCATTGGGCTTAATAAGCTGGTAGTTTCTGGTGAAACCATAGGTATGCGTACCTGGAACAGCCGTAAGTAAAGGTACATTTAAATCAAAATCAGAATCGGTTGTGTTTGTGCCGTTACATAATTTGTTACCATAAATTACTTCAATCGGTGCACCGCCATCTACAGACATCCACCAGATAAATCTGCGGCACCATCCGGTAGAGGTTGAACCTTCATAGCTGCCGGGAATGTTACATACTTTAACCTGTACATTTGGAGAAAGACTGTAATAACTTTGTGTTCCGTTTACACTGTTTGAACCCGACGCTGGTCTTCCCAGATTATTTTTGCAAACATAATTAACAGGTTCGTTGTAGGTGACTCTGTAACCTGAGTACGTAGATGCTTTACCATCACATTTGTACGAACACTGGGGTGTTGCACTTGAAAATGATATTGCCTGCACAACTACAGTATACGTTCCGGTTGTTGCCGGGATGGTGATGTTTATAGAACTGCCGTGACCTGGCAATAAATTTGAAGCCACATTTTGATAACCAGCCGGAAGTGGATTGTCAATCGTTCCTTTTACAAGATACCAATTCCATAAAATCACGCATTCCGTGATTTCGTATTCACTGGAAAGATCAACTAAGCCCTGTGGAAATATAGAAGATCTTGCTTTAAAATTATATGTCTGTCCAAAATTGATACTTGTAGGTCCTTCAGAAATAATTGTTTTAGTTGTAGGGTCAGATGGACTTGGGCCGATAGATGCAACCCACCCGCTTCCTTGTCCTTGTGAATAGCTAAGCTGGCAAAATACTGTAATCGCAGCTAGTAGTAAAAGTAGTTTAAGTTTCATTTGTACTTAATTTATAGGGTTGATGATTGAAAAATAAACGGAGGTCCGTTTATGTGTGTTGTGATTTTGTTATGCCAAATCGATGCATGTTGTACAGGTAAAAAGTCAGCTCACTGACAACAATAAGTTGTGTGTAGGTTTACATAGGCGATGTTATTTGATAGTTAAAAGATGTGTTACGCGGTAGTTTATAAAAAATATAGTTTGTGATAAAAATATCGCTGTACGTTTTATTTAAAATGCTTCATAAACAGACTTGTTTGCATCTGCTTAAAAAATATTTCATTTTTTTCGACAACAAATGTTTATAAAAAGCAACACTGTTTAAAACTACCGGTACAAAACAACACATGAAAACTGTATTGGCAAAAAAAATAATGTTATTTTTTTACGAAATTACTATGTAGTCCAGATTTAGTAATGATTGGAAATCAGAGTATTGTTAACATATGTTAAAATTAAAGGATCTAACATTTGATATAATTTTAGATCATTCAATTGTTTCCGTTCCTGTTTTGATATCAGTGAATGCGGGAACGTATATATCGTTTTAAAAATGAACGTATATATCGTTTTAAAAATTACTGATTTGCATGATCGGTTTCCTCAGCAGAGAAATAGCATTCAGAATTTTTATTTCTGAAAAGTAAAATCCTGCATAAAAGTTTAAAGTTGGAATTGCTGGAATATTTCAAATGACACGACATGTCTTAAAAAATCAAATGCTGTATTTTATTTACGCGTGATTCTTATGATAAAGATGACAGTAAGTTTTACATACATTCATAAAAAACATTGTAAAAATTAATTAAATGGGTTAGTGAGTAAATGAAATCGTTTTACAATACTAAATTGTTTTATAAAAATGAATGGATTAACAATAAATAATAGCATGTCTTTTTATTACAATTAATTAGCGATTGAATTGTGTGGAGATGCACTACTAATTCAACTTTAAAGCAACTGTTTTGAAAATAATACTTAAGGATGCGCACTATTTAATCAGTACTCAATAAAACTGAAAAGTCTCTAAAACAAAAAAGCCTTAGATTTCTCTAAGGCTTTTCGCGGAATTGACGGGACTCGAACCCGCGACCTCCTGCGTGACAGGCATGAGATATTACTTTTTTTAATTTTATCATTGTTTATTAATTAATTGATAATGAGTAAATAAACAGTTTATACCTTATCATCATATTTGGTTATTTATCAATTTTTATTACTTTTGTTTTACCTATGTTTTACCTAAATACATTGATATGGCATCTGTAAAAGTATTTTTAGCTAAAAATAAGCAGCTTAAAAATGGAGAATATCCGGTATGGATTCGGATAATAATTGATAGAAAAACTAAATACAGTTCTTTAGGAATAAGTACAAAGTTAGAATGGTGGGATGAGAATAAATGTATTCCCAATAAAAAGAACCCTAATAAATTTGAGTTAGAAACACTCATCAGCAAAAAGATTGCTGAAGTAAAGAAGGCAATTATGGAGTCTGAAATTGAAAACAAAAGTTATTCAGCAGACGAAATTATTGCCACAACAAAAAAGAGTAAAAATAAAATAACAGTTCTTAAATTTTATGATGAAGTAATTGAACGTTTCAAAAAAGCTAATAAAATTGGAAATGCAGCTGTGTATAGAGATTCAAGAAAGGCATTATTCAAATTTAGAAAAGGAAAAGATTTATTCTTTCATGAGCTTGATCCTGGCATGTTAAACAAATTAGAAGAATATTTATTGGGTAATGATGTTAGTGAAAACTCCATAAGTGTCTATATAAGGACATTGCGTTCATTATATAATAAAGCTATAATAGAAGGCTATGTGAAAAAAGATTGCTACCCTTTCGATGTATATAAGATTAGTAAGCTAGATACTAAAACTAAAAAAAGAGCTATTACAAAAGATTTAATGCAACGTATCATTGACTTGAAAATTGATGAAGATACAAATGAATGGCATAGTAAAAATTATTTTTTATTTAGTTACTATAACATGGGTATGAACATTTCAGATATTGCTATTCTGAAAAATGCCAACATTGAAAACGGAAGATTGAAGTTTAAAAGAATGAAAACAGGTAAGGAATATAATATTAAACTGCTAAAACCTGCAATAGAAATTTTGAATTATTATTTGGAACATCAACTATCAAAATATATTTTCCCAATTCTTAACGATAAAGTTCACATAAACCAAAACCAAATACATAATAGAATAAAGAAGGTGACAAAGCAAATTAATTCAGGATTGAAGGTAATTGCTAAGTCATGCGACATAGATGTTAAATTAACCACCTACGTTGCCAGACATTCATGGGCTACTATTTTGAAAAAAAGCGGGGTGTCAACTTCTGTGATAAGTGAAGCAATGAAGCATGATACAGAAAAGACAACTCAGATTTATTTGGATAGCTTTGAGAACGATATTATCGATGATGCTAATGAAAAAATATTGGGTTAATTATATAGTCTTATTTAAAAAAATCCCAACTATTAACTAGTTGGGATTTTTTTAAATAATTACAATTTAATATTACCGTTTAGTTTAAATTCCTTATTTAACTCAGCCAACGACTTTTTCTTCCCCTCGTCCAGCCACTCCTCTAATTCATTTTTTTTGAAATAGAGTTTCTTTCCTCGTTTGATAAAGGGAATCAATCTTTTGGAAGTAAATCCATAAATTGTTTGAGGTGCAAGCTTTAAAAATTCTGAAGCTTCCTTAAGTGAAAGCAGCAATGTGCTACTTTCGTTGTGTTTAATTTCACTTTTTTCTGACAATATTTTACGAACAGAATCCTCAATTAAAAAGATTAATTCGTCGTGAGTGGTAACTATTATTTTATCTCTCATAATTAGGATACGAATTTAGATGCATAGCAATGCAGTTGAGATTAAAATTTTATTTGCCTTTATCTTTACCCAATTCTTTAATCTTCTTAAACTCATCTGAATTCTTGAAACGTTGCCAGTCGAATGCCTGTGGTCTTGTGTCATGCTCACCTTTAGAGCTACCAAAGTAGTAACTGAAAATGTCTTTGGCAATTGCACCTGCCATACCTGTAAGGTTTCCAATGATAAAGCTTTCTTCTGCATTCATTTCACCAAGGCCATTGGATAGGAGATAACCCATCATTGCAAAGAAACCAATCACACCTACATATGCTAAAATGTTTTGTGTGAAATTTCTTGATCCTACTTTAGCAGTCTCAATTTCACGGTTGCGAGCAGAATCACGGTCTTTGACTTCCATCCTTAAGATGGTCTGTTCATGCTCATTGAGCATTTGTTCGAACATGATGTGTAATTTTGCTTTTTCTTCTTTAGAAGTAACTACTTCATCAATGATGTCTTTTGCACTTTCAAGTATTTTTCCGCTTGTAAATAATCCTTTTATCAGTTCCCACATATCTATCGTTCTTTAGAATTAAAACTTATTTAAGCTGCTTCATCATATTCGAAGATGTCCATTTCTCCGCCCTGGTTAAACCTGCCGTATTGAACAGCATGACCTTTCTCCGGTACTTCAATAACAATATCTACGTCGTGTTGAAAATCATTTCTTCCTTTGAAGTTCCCGTCTTTACGGACATGGAATACATAGATGAAAGAAATAAGCGGATATTGTTTTTCAAGAGCTGTCAGACCTTCCGGTGACAAACCAAGCTTGCTCACGCTATCCAGGAATATGAAATTGTAAGCTGAAAGATCTTTGGGCATAGTGCCTGTTAAGAACAGGTTCGGATCTGCTACGCCTTTTTCTCGTACCTTATTTTGAAGGGTAATAAATAGATCCTCTTCACTTGCTACATACAACACTTTCCCATGATTCTTTGCTAAGTATCCGGCAAAGTCCATACACAGATACGACTTACCAAACTTAGGCTTTCCATAGATCATCGCTGAAAATCCTGGAGAAGGATCACCAATCAGATCAAGCCATTTGCCTTTAAAGCCGATGGTATCAAATTTTAGATTTACAAAGTCCATGCTGCTCATGATCTCACTTGGGCTATCGTCTGTCCCAGCTAGACCACATCCACATCCATCAACAATACCCATCAAACCGTTTAACTCAGTTTTAGAAATACTGACGATCTTATCTTTACCAGTGATGTAATTCTTTACCGTCTTAATTGCTACTTTGAGTCTGTCAAGATATGGATCGGTCGGTTCAACTTTTGCGCTGCTGATTGCTTTCTCTGCCTGTCTTACAAAACTTTCTGCCTTGGTCTTTTCAATCTCTTTTGACTGCATGCCGATGTATCGTTTCAGATAAGCAATGGAGGCGTAAACGATTTCACCTCCAGCGATAGCAGTGAGTTTACTCAGCAAACTATTATCCAATTTAATGTCTGCTCCTCCGCTGGTTTCTGTTGCTTTTGCTAGCTTTATAAGCCTGTCTTGCACAATACCAATTTCAGAAGCATAGGTTGAATCTTTATTAATGAGCCTATGTGTAATTGCTTTTTGCAGTCTTAATAATAGGCTTCTGATTTGAGCATGTGTTTTCTGTTTGTTATTGAAAGCGACAAAGCTTTTAATGAATTTTACATCTTCACTTGTATTTTCTACTTGATTTGCATCGCTGCTGGCTTGTGTGTTTTTAGTTTGAGTAGGAGCAACGTCAATAGAAATTTCATCTTCATTTACTGTTTTGATGGAATCTTTTGTATTGATTGTAAATGAGTATTCAACCTTAGGAGCTTGTACTCCTTGACCAGGAATAAAATTTCCGGATTTGATCGTAAATATTTTATTGATTACGGCCTTTTCACCCGTTGTTTTTAATGTGATGTTTTGACCTACAAAATATTTATCTGACTTAATAGATGAGACTTTGTTTTTTACAGGAGCTGCAGGCTTGGCTTTGGGCTCGGCCTTGACAGCTTTTTTATTTACTGCAAGCAGCTTTGAAAGCTCCTTAAAATAAAGCTCTGTACTTTCCTTAATATCGCCATCTTCTAAAACGCTCCAGTCTGTAAAGTCATTTGTGCCTTCCTTTAAATCATTATGGAAATTCTTTAAAAGTACTGGAAGATTACTAATGCCGATTTGCTCAATGCTTTCTATATAGTTATGGATCGTAATCATTTTCAGGCAGCGTTTTGTAGAGTCAGTTTTAATTTCAGTGCTTTGGCTTTTAGCTTTAATTTCCGCTTTCGAAGATCATTGTCATTAATATGAGTAATAACACGTTCTTTATCAGGAAGAATGCAGCTGTCAGAAGCTACATCCATGGACTTATAAGAGAGCAGGTAATTTAGTCTTGCAAACTCTGCCGCTCTTTCCTCTACTGTAGCACCATTTACTGCCATTGCTGATTTTTTTTGAATGGCTTCTCTTTTCAAGGTTTCAAAGAATTCATCCGATTCAGCATGACTGATTTCCGCTTCAATAGCTCCCTGATCTCTTTTGTAAGCACCAATAATTTCCTGTATGTTATCGTTGATCGTAAATCCCTTTTGTGATAGGATTGTTTTTTCAGCTTTCTTAACATTGGACAGGTACTGCTTGTATTCAGAGAACAGATAATGGTTGCGTGTATCAACAGGATAGATGCCTTTTAAAAGAATTCGTCCCAGGCGTAACAGTTCTTTATCTGTTTGAGTTGAAGATTCAAGAAACATTTCAATAGCGAGCATCGTTTCTCTTACTTCTTCTTTTACAGCGTCGATCTCTTTAGCCGTGTAACGCTGATAGCTGAATTGAGTGAATTCAATTTCAGATAATCTAACTTTTGCTTTACCTAAATGCTCAACTGCTTGCTGGCGTAAAACAAAGAAACGCCTAAGGATAATATCAAAGCGTGCTAATGTATCAAGGCTACCGTTCACAATGTTTAGCCTACGTTCCATTTCTGCTTTGAGTATTTTCCGCTTCATGTTTGCGATGACTTCAATGTCTGTGATCAATGCAAACTTTACTTCCTCTGGATCTAACGCTTCTAAGTCAAGTACATTACCTCTGTCGCCTCTATACCAGATGTCATTGATCCGGCTGGTTTTTTCTTCCAACTTTTGAAAGACAAACACGTCCATACTATCCTGCACCAGTGGCATCACAGATCGGATATAACCGAACTCATTTCCTTGGCGCCAGATACGTCCTTCGAGCTGCCGTATATCGGTCGGATTCCAGTCTGGATAACAATTATAGATGACAGTTCCTTTACGCTGCAAATCAATACCTTCACGAATCGTAGCCGTGCCAATTATAATCTTTACGGCACCATCAAGAAACGCTTCCTTGATGTTTTCTTTTCTAGCCTGACTCATTTCAGAAGTAATGATCTCCACTTCGTCTAAAGCAATGCGGTTCCATTTTACTCCTTTTTTATAGCCGGTTTCTTTTTCTAAATATTCCTTAATGAATGCAAAGAAGCTCTTACCACGGTTCAAATAAATAACCTGACCGGATACTTCCTGCTTACGTTCTTCATGCCATTGTTTTACTGAAGCAATACATTCAAGAACGTATTTAATTTTTGGCGATTCATCTACAAACTCCTTGTAATCTGCGGGAGTATCTGCATATAGAAAAGGACTTAATGCATTATCAAGGCTAAAGTTCAAGGCACGGAATATTGCAGACATATTTAGCTGTCCGTTTGTTGCACTCTTTGCTAGAGCAGTAATTTCGTTTTGGTTTTGACGTTGAAGCGGAGTCATAGCAAGGTAGGTGAGTACCTGTTGCGCTGGTGGAAGTCGCTTCACCTTACCGTTCTCATATGTATTGATGCGTGGCAGGTTAATTTTGCAAGGACGTTTCACGCCTGCTTCTTCTCCGGTCTTATAATTGATATGATTGTAGATCAGCTTTTGAAGAAGCATGCGGTTGTTAAAGGATTTAACCGTATCCTTTGGCACAATCTCTTCCTTGTAATTGACTACATACTCAGTGCGCTCCAGCACAAACAATTCAAAGAAAGTATGAATGTTATAGATGCCTAGTTTCTTCATGCTTTCATATGCAACCAGGGAAAGCATGGAATAAATTTCAAGCGGACTATTGGTAAAAGGTGTAGCTGTTAAAAGCATTACGTTTCTTCCATAAGTACGCTGGATATAGTTGCACAGAAAGAAAGCCTTAATACCAGTTTCACTTACAGCACCTGTTATGCCAAATCGTTTCTTACCGTCTTCGTCTGCCTTTACGCCTTCAAAGATGTTCTTGCATCTATGCGCCTCATCTATTACGATGTAATCAATGCCAAGCGTGTCTATATCAGCTTCCGTCCCTTTTAATCCAACACCAATCTTTTCACGGTATTTTTGATAATCAATTTCTTTGTCACGAGCGGACTTTTCACTGGACTGGTATAAAACATTTGTCAGCTCGACAAACATCTGATCCATGACCTTTTCTGAAAAGCCAATCTTTTTAAATCCTTCATAGGTAAGAATGGTTATCGTTTTAGCCTTGATCTTTTTAGTCAGGTCAAGATTTTTCAATAAATCTGTTCCAAGATTGTACCACTCATTGAGTTCAATGCCAGTGTTTGATAGAACACCGGGAATAAATTCTTTGCTGGCAGGATCAGTATAGCCGATAATTTCTTTGATCCATTTTCCATATGTGGGATTGGGTACAACAATTAGTGGACGCACCGCTTTGCCGCTGTATATAGCTTGTGCCAAAGCTATGATGGCTGTCATAGTTTTACCAACGCCAACATCATAAGCTACGATACCACTCCCTACAGCTTCCATAAAAGCTACACCTTCACGCTGGGCAGGAGTGAAGTGAAGATTGAACTGCTTAAATTTAGCAGAACACTCAAAGCCAATCGGTATTCTGTGATAGGCAATAGAAGATTGTCCATTATAAATTCTGTTCCAGGATAGGTTTAGTTTTTCCTGGTCTGTAAATGTTAGTCCTTCAAATAGAAAGCGACTGAACAATTCTTCACCCTCATTACGGGCGTTTGCTCTAAGCTCTTTGCGTTGTTCTTCAGAAAGATCCTTATCTATGATTTTTTTGCTTTGAACATGGTACGTCCAAATATCAAAAGCTGTAGAAGTTTTGAACTGTTCTCTGGAAAGGCTTTGTAAGTAAAAATAAAACGCACCCGTTAATGTGTGTCCATGATCTCTTGGTTCTAGCTCAATACCTGTTTCCTCTTTTAGATCATGAATTATAAATTCATCAGCAAAACCTGAAATCGAAAGTATTTTAGGACGCATCTTTTCGTCTGCATTAAAGATGCTTAATAGCTCTGGTTTAGCTTTTACTATAATTTCTTCATGACTGCTATAAACCTGTGCTCCGTAAGTTGAAATAATGTAATCTTTATCTTTTTTAAGTTCCAATTCACGATCATACATATTACCATACGCATAAATTGGGTATGGCATAAGGTCACCCTGATGATAGAACAGAACACCTTTTTTTACAAGGGCATCTAACGAAGCTGGATCTGTTTTAATGGATGTCTTATCAATACGAATATCTTTTTCAGCTACATATTGCTTGTCGCCATTGATAGCTGTGAAAATGATGTATACAACACCTGCATATTCATTTTTAAACCGTGTTGGTTTTCCTAAAAATATATTAGCACCCACTTCGGCTATGTCTCTGAAATGATTGTCTTTAATTAGAGTTGCTTTAACGGTGTAAACCATTTCACCTGCCTGTCCGGTGTCTGCTAAGAAATACTTTTCCCAGCCTTTCATTGTTATGCCTAAGCTGCGCTTATACCAAACCCATGCAATGATTTCATCTTCTGAGATGCCTTTATTGTAAAGCGAAACTACCTCTTCAAAGGAGAGTTTATCGGAAGCAGTATATGTTTTTTCCTGACGTGAATCTTCAACAGCCTTTTTGAGTACTTCAAGATTGGAAGTAATTTCCTGTTGTACAAGCTCACCAAGATCCTCTAAGCCTGATAAGTCATTCCAGTCAGAGGAGAGATCTGACTGGAATGACTTTTTGAACAGAAGGGCTTTTTCTTTTAAGGACATAGTTACTTTCGGTGTAATGGATTCATGGATCGTTCGGATAACATCTTCCTTGCTTCCATTAATGGTTAAGGGAAATTGAATTGATGTAGAAGTGATTTCTTTTCCTGCTATCTTTTCCGGATGCAGATTGAACCAGGTGTTGTATCGGCACAGTTCGCTAAACCTTAGCGGTTCATTTGATACAGAGTGTGATTCCAACCAATCTTCTACTAGGGCTATTTCATTGTAGGAAGCAGGCAACACACCGTTACGGAACAGTACATGATCCATCTCGTTCTTGCCTTCGCCGCCTGTTTTAGAAAGAGCAGCTAATACTTCTAATCTAGCTCTATAGTAAGCGGGGCTATTTTTCATTATCAGATTAATTCAGCTTCAATGTTGCTGATAGCTGCACCAATGGTAATTTGATCGTAGATTAAAATAAATATGATCATACTTTCAATTTTGCGATAGCCTTCAGGTGTTTGGAGCAAAGCAAATACTTTAGGTGTGCCGCCTTCGGTGCATTGGCTTAAATGTTTTCTTATTTCAGCACGTACAGACTGTTCAACTTCTTTTTTTTCTTCCATAGCCTTGTTACTTTTTTCGTAAAACAATAATATCTACCGGAACCTGTGAGGACTTAAAAACAGGAGGCAAGCGGTAAGCATCTTCTATAACAGCTATCTTTTCAATCTCCAGCTTAGCCTTATCATAGGTATTTCCATTTCGAAGGAAATTTGATGAGATTACATATATCAAAAGCCCGCCTGACTTTAATAGTAAAAGTCCGTAGTAGATAAAGAACATCTCAATCTGGGCCATTGCAGGACTTGGAAAATAAGAGCTGTAAGCATTCTTGTATTTTCCGTAAGGCGGGTTTCCAATTACAAGGCTAAAGGGATATTCTTTGATCCATGTAATTCCTTTCTGAATGCGCTTAGTAAATCGAGGTGCTTCAAGAAATGCTGTTTCAAAGAAGCCTTTATGAATGATTGCGTTTGGATAGGTGAGCCTTGCAATTTCCGCTGATACCGCATTAATTTCAAATCCTACACATGTAGCCTCTTTGGGAGCGTACTTCAGCATTCTGCCCGTTGCAATAGAGGGCTCCAGAATATTTCCTCCATCATAGCCAAATCTTTTGGCAAGTTCCCAGAGCAGTTCTACTACATAATCCGGTGTATAGAATTCATGTAAAAGACCTTCACCTGTTGCCCCTTTAGATGCTTGTCCTCCTGAACCTTCATAAGTTTGAATGAATTCAATTTCTTCAGGACTTAATGTCTTTTCAGAAAGTTTATTTTCTAAAAGAAATTGTTCAATACGTTTATTTAAAGAAACTTGATCTTTCATTTTCAAACAATAATATCACGTTCAGGATAACTGATATGATACATATTATCACGCATTGCTTGTACAATAATTGTTTCAACAAATGGATCGCTTGTAAGTTGTGATAGCTCTCTAGTTAAATGGCTTTGCGTATGATCTGTATAATCCACGCAAGCAAAACCGGATTGCAGCTTGCCTTCATAGCGGAAATTGAATATTATATTGACGCAATTTTTAGCGGTGTTAAGTGTTAAAGAAGAAATGCAGTATATCGGATCGTTCATAGTTTATATTTTATTTTGGTACACTTACCCGAAATATTGAATGCGTAATGTGTGTACTTTGTTTTCTTCTATTCCTATTGCCTGAAAGTGCGCTAAATTATGTTCTCCCTTAACCTGATACATTGCAAGATCCCCTAAAGGGATTCCGCTAAAAGCAGTAGGACGAAGGTTTTCTAAATCAAACTCTCTAAAGCGGATAACCTTTGATTTATCAGATGTACTCGGATCAGCTTCTACAACAATAACTGCATAAACTGCTTTGACAGGATAGCTTAGACCCATCGCATATGTACTGTAGATTGAGAGATCTTCATATCCAATGCAGTCACCGCCTGTAAGCAGTGCGTAGAGAAGCTCATTTGTTACACTGTGATAGGGTGGACGTGGAATTTTCATTTGCTCTTTCCTTTAAAGATCATTCCCAGTACTGCGGTAGCTAGCATCGAAGCTGCTATTGCTAATCGTTTCAGAGTAATCTTTCTGATTGCTCTGAAATCAATTAGTGTATAGGTAAATACATTTCCGTAAAGGCTTTTATGCTTTTCACAAAGTTTGATGAACTGGTTAAAGTCCTCGGCACTTTGAAAGACCTGGCATCCGGCTGAATATTTATCAATGAGCAATGTTTTTCCTTTGCTGGCTGCATGATGAATGTTGATTCCAAATACTCCAGTTTCGAGTTTGCCATTTTGAAAATCAAGGACCGTATTACGGTCGTAATCCCGCATAACGATTACTGGTTTCTTTTCAACGAGTGCAGTATACTTACCTTGATGCAGACCTATTGAATAAGCATTTTCATACTGACCTTCTTTTAGAATCGCAGTACCTTGGGGATAAGAAGGATTTTTAAGCCAGAATGTTCCTGGATCGGTTGTAGCCTTGTATACATGATAGTTCCATTTACGCTTATCGGTTTTATAGAACACATGAATCTCATCATCAAACGCATTAGCCTTTGTCTGTTTAGAGCGCAGACCAACAATGTTTAATTCGTATGGTCTTGTGAACAGCTTATAAATCCTTCTTTTTAAAATCCCTCTTATCCTTGACAGCACGTTTATTCTCCTTTCCTATGTTCATTCAAGTAATATAATCCACCTATGCTAACCCCCAGAGCAACGGCTATTAAGCTACCATGGAGGATGAGTCGTTTTTTCTTGCTATCTCATCGAGCTCCTTCAGATTATACATTTTAATGAGCGCCTTAATAAGGTTTGCATATTTTGGATCAGTAGCATAGCCTGCACGCTGTAAAGCTTCAGCTTGTGCTTCGGGTGTTTGAGACAGGAATACACCTGCTTTTGTGTAAGTAGGATTTTTTAAAAGAAATGTATTACGGTCTTTGAAGGAGTTTGCAGCATGATCGTACACTCGGAAAAAGTCGCCAATCATTACACTGCTATTTTTAATAACTTCACGGGTCTTTAAGTTTACCTTTTTACCTTTCCAGCTTCTATCCGCCTTTACACCAAAGTGGTTGTTGAATTCCTTTGCGAGCATACTGGCACCTGGCTGACCGTACTTATTTGAACTTTCCAAGATTGCCTGCGCCATCATAACCGATGGGAACAGTCCTGTTCCTGATACTGAATCAATAACTATAGCTTTAAATTTTTCAATGTATTCTTCTCTTGTCATAGCTCTTGTTGTTTTGTTAAACATATTTTACATGTCCGGTTGGAACACTGAATTGACCGCCATCTATAGATCGGAATGCTGTCATGCCATTTTTGATGCTTGTCTGTTCTCCGAGTATGGTATTGCGATTCACAGAAATACGATTGCCGTTTGGAGCAAGCACATAGGTATCAATTATTGTTATCAAATCATTATACCCGCTGAAACCAGAAAGGCTCCATTTACCTGCGGTATCCTGCTTTAAGCCAATGCGTTTAAACTCAGCTTTGATCTGATCTTTTGCGAATTGATTATTCGGGAACGCTTCATCCAGCAGATACGTGACAATAGACTTTGATACAGAAAAGATCTGAGAGCCTACAAAAGAGCTGTTAGCAGCGGAGTAATCGGCAGTTGTATTTAACTGCTGCAATACTGTCATCACGCCATCAAAGTTTTTCCCTGTTGCATAGATGTAAAGCTTGCTGCCAAGGCTCTGTGGAGTCTGTACAGGCAATGGTATAAAGCGGTCTTTAGCTGCTATGCTATTAAATGTGTCTTCGTTCACAGTAACAGGCAAGCCTGCAGCTTTCAATGCTTTTTGAGTTCCGCTTCCAAATATGCCGTCAATCTTTGTGTATTGTTCCAGTACTTTTGCGCCTAAAACATTTTGCAATGCCTGTTGCAATTGCGTTACCCGTGAACCCCTGCTTCCAAGCTTCAAAGGAAAAGAATCCGAAGCACTGGCTAATCGTTTTACTGGTGCAGTACTGTCTGCAACACTAATGGTTAGATTCGTATCACTTGCATTGACATAATTTTGCTTTTTTTGCAAGAGTTGCTTTCCGGTAAAGTATACAGCTCCGCCAATAGCCAGTACACCTACGCCATACAGAAATGCTCTTTCAGGAGTTATGCTGGATTTGGCTTTTCGTTTTTGCTGTGGTCTTTTTCGTATTGGCATCACTTTGCGTTTTTACTGCTTAATAATCGTATTACGGTATTGTAATCATCACTTGATAGCTCATCTTCCAGATCACTGTTCAGGCTTTTGCCATACAGATCTGCATATGCTTTCTGCACTTTTTGATAAAAGGCTTTAGAAGGAATCTGATTGAAGACCTGCAATACTTGATTTTCATTGGTTCCCCATCCAAACCAGGTATCGTTGTCAAATGCCATTTTCAACTGCTTGGCATAGGTTGCAGGATTACCTTCCTGAAGGCTTTTCTTTTCAACGTTATTGGCTTTTGATTTTTTGTAGAAATGTCTGCCTGCAAGAAATACGCCCGAAGCCGTTGCAAGTCCAAGCGTTGAATAAATGACAATTGTTTTGAAGTCTTCTATACTGGAATGAGCGGGACTGCTTGCATAACTTCTTGAAGTACGCTTTCTTCTTTTCTTCATTCCTTTGTAGCATCGTTTACAGGCCTAATGCCTGCTTGGCAAAGGCAACTTTAGAAGGTTCTCTTTCCACTACTTCAGCCAAGCGTTTCAGTTCGTTTACTTTAAAATGCTTGGTTAATACAAGCGCATAGCGAAGCTTATCCGATGCTTCGGCTTGTGACGCTCCCTGAACGGGTACGTCATTAAATTTATGTGTAGCCATTGGTGTTAGTTGTTTAAATGATTAATGACTTCATCAAGCTTATAAGGGCTGATCGCTAGCAGATCAATGATCTGCATGAGCTTATCAAACTTGTCTCCCTGAAAATGACTTCTTATGTGCTTTACAAACGTGCGGGCTTCTTCAGACTCCGTATCTGTTGCGGACTCTGCACTAGAAAAGGAGATGTCACTTCCTGGGGCGGGTTCATTACTTCTGGATTTGTCAGTAGGTTCCAACAGACCTGATAGCCCTGGAATCTTGTCTGCGATCTGCGGGTTTTGTTTTACTATACCTGATACAAGAGACGAACCAAATTGACCAAGAAAACCGTGAAGCGGTGACTGTGCACTTTTAACTTCCAGTAATTCTTTCTCCAGCTTACTAATATCCTCTTCGAGTTCCTGGGCATAAATTTTCCATTCTTCAGAATCTTTTTTAAGCTGTTCAAACTCCCAGTCTTTTTTTGCTTTGTTAACATGCTCCTGAATTTTATTATCAATATCAATTCCACTAAGGCCGGCTTCCTTGGGCTCTTCCTGCATAGTAAAAATATGCTTGTCGTTGTTGTTGGATGTACCCTGATAGAAAAGGATTTCTATGGAACGGGTATCTGCATTGACAAAGTTTTCAAAGAGCGGAAACAACTCAGGATTATCAGTTCTTCTAACAGCCTTAAAGCCATCGATCAATATTTCATAATCAATGGGCTGCCCCATGTCATGATACATCTTCAGATAGTCAAAGAGCTTATCTATTTTTTCCTGCGTGTATTTTTCTTTTCCAATGATTGCCATAGGTATTAATTAATAATAATGACCTGAATGAATTTGATGCGCTTATTGTCTGTATTCGGATTTGTGATAATTATCTCTCCACGGTGCTGATGTGAATTATCATATACATAGCTTCCTGTTGAATCATACAATCCATAACCGGATTCTATTTTTATTCCGTTCGGATCACCAGATATAAACCATAATTCGTTGTAGGCAGGAACTATGATTTTCGCATTCGCTTTTATGGAAACATCCCTGTAACGTATATGATAATTGTGATAACCCAGCTGTCTGATCCGTTCAGGTATAATGGATAGAATAAATGGCTCACTCATTGTTTCAAGTTTTAAGATTCCTCATCTGTTTCATATTCTACATATATTCTGAGTGTATACTGATAAGGGTAGTGATCTCCTTTAAACCATCCATAGATAACCGATGTATCTCCATCCACTGTCACTGGCGTCATAGCTGGTACCTTTCCGTTGTAAATGGAATACTGTTCTATATTAAACGGTTCAGGTATATGGGTAGTGATACGGTCATTCCCATCGTAACCATCCATGAATACATCCTCTGCAAGGAAAACATCTGTATTGTCGAGTGCCTGAAAATAGATAGTGCCTAATCGATCCATAACTTCAAAGTAGTAGTAACCATCATTCCTGTTACACGCTTGGCATTTGCTGGAAGTTTGATTTCAAAAGGAAGTGAAGAGGTAGGTTCATCAATTTCTAACCGGAGAATCATTACCTTCTTTTTTGTTTTTATCTCACTCATGCCAGTTCGCACATTAAATACATATTCACTTCGTAAGCACTGAAAACAGTAGTGGAGTTTTCCGAATCCTTGTATGAAATTTTTACTTCCCCGTTACCAGCTATTACTCCATCGCCTAAGTCCGCATACTTTTGATCGGGCGGCACACTGATACCGGACATCAAAAGTTTTGCCTCATAATCATCAGGAAATAATTCTTCTCCGTTAACCGAGATTTTCTGCGAACCTCTGAAGAAAAGCAAATCGGGCTTGTTACTGCTCATAAGGATTCCTCTGACAAGCTTTATGTTTTTATCCAGGTCAAACTTTTTAGAGTAGGTGGTAATCGGTGTATCTACAATAAAGCTGTATCGCTTTTTAACAAACTTCTTATCTTCCATCACAATTGATTTGGCTTTGTTATAAAAACATGCGGATGAATTTCATCCGCATGTACCCACATATATTATGGGATAGTAATGGTACCATGCAGACCTCCAAACAATACAGTATTCGGATCAATCCCGTTTACTGTGCCAAGGTCTATTTCCCATTCGATGTCCACATCATCATGGATTAGGCGAGGGTTCGCCAGCTTGTAGTAACCTTTGGTTACGTTGTGGAAGTCATTGGTTTTAAACACGTAGTTTGAAATCGAGTCCACGATGTTTTTCTTATTGGCTTTCAGCGTAAACTCTCCGCTAGCTAGTGCGCCAATGTTGTCAATGGTATTGAAGGCCGTTGCTTTCAAATCATCCGTTGCCAGTGATGCTGCTACGCCTTGTAAAAGGATCACACCGGATACAAGCAATGCCGAATTCTTAGGGAGTCTGCCTTGAGACAGTGTACGAAGACCAATTTCTTTCACGTCCTGGCTTTCCATCATCTTTACTGTCTTTGCACCATTGATCGGTTTAATGGTGTAGACTACTGTATCAGCCAAGCGCAGCTTGCCAGAAAGCAAACCTTCCTTAATTGTTTTAGGAAGTTCAGCAAAGAACTTTTCCATTTCTGCCCGTGAGCCTTGGGAGCCGACAGTTTTTTTATTTAGCTTTTGAAGTACCCGCTGTCTGGATACTACATCCAGTGCATTTAGATAGCCAAGCAATTCGCTATCTACATCGTCGAGTCCCATTAAATCGCCTGCATTCCCGTACTCTGATTTTGCAAGCATTCCTAACGCATCCAGCATGTGTGTATAGTTTAAATTATTGACAATAGTTTAGTGTTCAGCGCAGTTTTGCCTGCGCTGTTAATGAATTAGATTCCAATAGTCTTAGAAGTTTCGCTCTGTGAAATCAGGCTCTCCGAATGTGCCGTTAACAGGGTTGTTCATCTGGGCAATCTGTTCCTGTATGCGGTCGAGCTCTCTTGTATCAAGCTTACCGGATCCTTGCGTATATGGATTGATGAAATAGGTTACATCGTCTTCGCCACTTAACCCGTTTGTACCTTCTGAAGACTTAAGCATAAGTTTGCTTGCAAGTGTCTGAAAATAGTTCTTCGTGTTTTCCTTGATAGAAGCAATACTGACGCCTTCCATTTCTTCATCGGAAATCCCATTGGTAGCATCACCCATTGGTTTTGGAACTGTGCTTAAAAACATTCCTGCACCAAGGCTGGTAGCATACATGTTTTTCTTCCATGCTCCGAGCCCCGCAATTGCTAAGCCTCCCAGACCTGAGTATTTGCCGAGTGCTGCGCCAATAATTGTACCTCCAAAGAATGAAAGCACTGCAACACCAATTTCTTTTCTTGAAACTTCTTTTGTAAGGACTAGTGGGGCAGAAGCGGAGGAAGTTCTTCGTGTCCGTGTTCTTGATCGGGAAGTTGTGCGTTTTCTTTTCTTAGCCTTTGCCATATTATCTGATTCTTACTGCCTTAAATGTTTTTTTCTTACGTGTCTTGCGTGTGACTTTTCTTTTAGGCTTTCGCTTCACTTTACGTCTTGAACTGATTCCACTAAAACCTGAGAAACTCTCATTCTTTTTTTTAGTCAGCAGGTAAATTCCTGTTCCGATACCTGCTACCACAAGGGCTGTGGGTATTGGATTCTGCTTGATCCATGCTCCGGCTTTACTAAAAAAGCCTGGCGGCGGTGCTGAAGGGTCTATCGTTGCCGGAAGCTGTGAAGCATAAGCAGCGCTTGGTGCAAGTTCTTTCATTGCTGTAGGTGTTAATGTCATTGCCTGAATGTCTCCATCTTCCGTAAAGGTTACATTTGAGGGATTGACTGCTGCTCCCGGATCCGTATCCTGTTCGCTGTTGAAGCTTTCTGCTTCTTTACCTCCTTTAGGAAACAGATTCTTTACTTGTTTTAAGGCAGCAGCGAGTGCTGCCATGGTAGACATTGCAGCTGCAATGGCAGAACCTGTAGCAGGATCACCAAGCTGTCCCAAATTGCCTGTGCCGTTGATGATGTCGTATTCATCCTGATCGGCATATACTTCGCCTAAACCAAACAAACCGCTTAAAGGAACTTTCTTATCTCTGTTGCCATGTCCGTTAAGGATAGCTTTTTTTAAGTTTTCCTTTTTACCTCCAGCCTGATAAAAGATTGTTTCTGCCTTCTCTCTAACTTTTCGCACTTTTTCAAGTACAGATAGATCCATTCCCATCTGGCGTCCCTGGTCATTGCTTAAATAACCGTAGCGTAATTTCTTTGCTACGTTCAAAAGGTTAATCTTCATGGCTATCAAAAAGCCATTGCGAAGCAGGATTGTTGCAGGGTTGGCAACCTTGTTAATGGTTCGTATTACTTTCCCCGCTGTGTCGCCAACCTTCTTGACTGTCTTTTTCAGCCACTGTCCGATCTTTCCAAGATCTTCCTCATCGTACACAGAGGCAAAGTCTTTTGCATCTACAGAATTGGGAACATCATATCTTTCCTCTTCTTCCAAACCGTCCAGATAATCTAGTCTCATCTTTGCATCAAAATCTTTAAATTCCAAATAAGGTTGTTCATCATCGTATGCATTCTTCACGCAGTCAATAACGATGTAATCGTTTCGGTTGCGAAGCTCGTAATTAAGCTTCCCGTCTTTAGGAACGACAACATAAATGTGCTGCCACCTGGGTATTTCTCCGTTTCGCTTTGGATATTTTGTAATCCTGTATTTATGGGCGATAGGAGGGTTCATAGCAAGCAGCGTGCTTGATACGATGCTTGTAAAGCAATCACAGTCTACACCAACTTCTCCGTCACTATTATATTTGTTCCGGTCGTGCCACACTCTGCGTGGACTTCGAATCTGCTCAATACCTTCCTCATCTTTTTTATAAGGAATGTGTTCATATAGAAAGTGCCAGAGTTTAGCGCATGTTTCATCCAGGCTTCTGCCTTTTACAAACTGTGCAAGCTTTTTAGTTTGCCAGGTCGTTTTGGGAATATTCTCCTGTATGAAACTTACCGTGTCTGATACGTCGGCACTTTTTTTAACGATAATATCTTTTCCGGTTGCAGGGGGAAACAGATAATCGTATTCCTTTCCGCTTCTTACCTTTCTTACTGCATCTGCTTCCATTCTACTTCACGATTTCTATGCATGTACACTAATAGCGATTATGCTGTTTCCTTGCTTGCCGGATATTTTCAGGTAACCTGTTTTTGAGAGCCAATGCTAATATTTTGTGTTTTTGAAAATGGTATTGTATCATTTAGTGTGCTTACTATCTTTATGATCAGGTCAAACTTTCCTGTACTTCGGTATTCTTTAAGCAAGGCTGGAACACTGCTTGCAAGGCTCATGAATGATAAATTGATGTAAATAGGATCAAGTATTTGTTTTGCAAATTTTGCCAGATCAAAGTTTTGGTCTTTTACCTCCGAGCTGCCAAGCGTAGTATCGCTGTATAGCAGTTTTACAAACGGATACTTTACATTAATGCTTCCGCCTGTTGGATTTTTTAAGGTTACATCAATACGGATAGTAAGTCCGCTTAATGTCACCTTATGAATAGCTGCTTTATTTTCTACTTCCAGTTCTGCTGAAAGCCTGCTTAGATTGAATAAGTATGCTGCGCCTGCAAGACCTGCTGTTCCAAGCATACCAAAGAGTACATGCTTGCCCTTAATCATTTTCCTGGTTGTTTTTATTGTTTTGGTTATCCTTATTTTTCATGCGGATTTTAAGTGCCTCATGAACCTGGCTAAAGATGAGCCAGATCAAACCGCCAGCAATTGCTTTTACAGAGTAATTGATTAGGCTTGGGAAGTCTACTGCTGCAAGGATACTTAAGATTGCTCCCAGTAAGAAAACCGATAATTGGTTTGAGTTATGATCAGTGCCTGCGTTCATCTTAGCTTTTCGTTTTATTGATGAATCAAAGGTATGCTGAACTTTTATACTGCTTCTCGTGCTTTCCCTTACTCTGCACTAGGCTACCTTACTTTGCTTTGGATTCCCTTGCTCTATCTCGCTTTCCGTTGCATCTGTTATTGTATAGGGAAGATCAATGTGTTCAATAATTGCTTCAATTTGCGGAATCAGATAATAGCCACCGATCAAATCACCAATCTGTTCTTTAAAAGGTGCCAGCCATCTGCGCATTGTTGTCGGGTGCTTGTTATACATCGCACAAAGCTCTTTAAATTTATAAGGACGCACTTCAAAAGGCTTACTCATCATTTTCTTTTCACCATCAGAAAGATCACAGTCTATATCATAGATGAAGTAGGGGAAGCCAAGCGTATCCTTAATTGCTTCAACCTGACGAATCTTAAAGTACAATCCATCAAGGCTGATTTTAACTTCAAAAAGCATCATCCATTTGCGCAAAGTCTTAGCATCTACTTTGTAGATTTCAACCAGCTCTTTGAACTTGTACTCCCGTACTGTAAAAAGTTTTTTGGTTTTATATTTCTGTAATGTCATAGTGGTTGAAATAATCATTGTCCTCATCCAGTTCGCTGTCCAACTTCAAAAGAGCTTCTACTTCGCTTTCGTTATCTTTGATAAGCTTACAGAGTGCATCTTCTGCTTTAAATAATTCCTGTAATAAACCGTGATCGTCGGGGTTTTCCTTTAGCTGACTGGTTAACTCTTCGATACGTGTAACAGCCTGAATGTATTTTTCATCTTTCTTTCTCATAGTAGTAAGCGTTTATGTCTGACATGTTTTGTTGTTTTGTCAATACAAAGCTGCTGCTTACTTTCACTCTGATACTTGTCGAATCCCTTGCATTGCGCTGTAATCCGTTGCTTGATGCTGCATTCCGTTAGACTGTCTTCGATTCCCTTGATGGAATTAAAAGGCAATGCAGTAGCACACACTTTCTTTTGAAAGCGCCATTTACTGTATGAAATGCTACTATTGTCTAGGGATAATGGCAGCTAGGCAGTTCGCCTGCGGTCTGCTCATTATGGGATAAAATGTGTGATCCTTTTTTCATGATGTTGTTTGTTCACGTATGCAGATACCAATCCCATTGAGCTTTAAAAAAAGCTGTGCTTTATTACTGCATGAATTGTTAAAATTTAACGGGCTTTGCCTTTAGATACTCTCAGTCTTGGTCTTGCTGGAGCATAGCTTTTAGCAAACTCCTGGATCTTTAATCCTAAGAGTTCAGAAAGCTCATCTTCGCTATATTGAAGCTCTTCAAGATGTGCATCAATAATTTCTTTTAAAAGCTTTGGCTTTTCCTTTTCAAATTCAAGCTCTTTGGGTTCAACGGTTTTGTATCCCATATTACCCATTTGCTGCCAAAGATACTTATACTGATTATCGCTAACGCCTTTAAGTACGTGCGCTCGCTTAAGAAGTGATCCCATGGAAACCTTCCAGTATTTTTTTAGCTCCTTTAGCTTTTCAATACTCACTTCACAGAGATCCGGAGCAATTTCTACTTCAGGTGTTAGTAGTTCGGCTGCAAACATAAATGCTTCCTGCTCCACATCACGATCTTCTGCTATCTCTCTTCCTACATGCAGGCACAAATGGCCAAGCTCATGCGCAAGCGTTAGTCGATAGCGATCTGCTGTAATGTTTTTATTGATAAAGATTATCGGCAGATTATTTTCGGTAAGGATCGCATGCCCATCTACTTCAATACCTGCAAAGTCAATGTTCGCAACCAGTACGCCATTATCTTCAAGAACCTTTGTAAAATTCTCGACTCTGCCATGCGGAAGTTTCCAGTATTTACGAAGCTGTATAGCGCAGGCTGAAGCACTCAGGTCTTTTGAAAGATCAAAGGTTGGGTAATTGGGTTCAGGAAGCTCTACGGCACGGATCAGTGTTTCAATATTGATTTTTGAAATATTGATCTTTGCTTCTGACAATTCAATTTCCTTTTTAGGCATTTTAAGCTTGCGTCTGTAATACGATTTTGAAAAATCATACACTGAATGCTGAAGCCTGAAAAAGCTTACCGGATAATCGAGTGCCTTACTAATGCGTTCGATCATATCTTTAACAGGAGTTTGTGCGCCTTTCTCAATACGGGAAAGATTACCCTGATCGGTTTCTACCAGTGTAGCCAGCTCACGCTGCCCAATGCCTCTGGATTCCCTTGCAAGGACGATCATCTTATAATTGAATTCAGGACTGTTATTCCGAAGCTTGATAATTTTCATATTAACTGGCTTGCTGAATTTGAACGGTTTGTTTTACACGCACACGTTTTGCTGGTTTTTCTATTACAGGTGTAAGATTAGCTATTGGCTGTTGAATAGCGAGGCCATTAAATAGTTCTTTGATCCATTCCTGATGTCCTTTAACACGCAAGGCAAGGTGAATGCTTCCTATGCCTGTCATAGAGCTTGTAAAAGTATAGCCTGCATATAGGAACATAGGCTTTCTGGGAAATCCTTTGATAACTGTTTGCTGCTTTTCAAACTTCTTGCTTTGAGTAGTTTTTGCTTTAGCTGGTTCAAGTCTTTTGTTGAACTTGTTAAAACGAATGAAGATCTGGTTGCCGATTAAAAGCCCGAAGACCCCTTTGTATTCTTTACAGGCAACTCCAGGAACATTCGCAAAGTTTTCTTTAATCCGTTCCAAGATGAGATTTTGAATTAATGTAGCCTTAGTCCTGGAGTTGAAAGTAATGATACGTTCCTTAGAATAACAGTCGTATCCTACAAGATCCATATAATCGGTAAAGCCCTTTTTGATACTGCTGGTTAATTTTGATAGGTGAGGAGCTAACACCATTTCTGATTCTTCCAATGAAAGTTTTAGTCGCATAAGTTTTTTGAATTAGATTGTGGACAAATATACGAACGTTTTCCAAAAGTGTTTAAAATATGCGCTAAATATTTTAGCACATTAATTAAATCATTGAAATACAGTTAAAAAAATTATAAAATAGAGTTAAAATTAAGTTAAATATGCGTTAAATTAAGTTAAATACAGATCGTATTCAGTTTATTATAGACACATAAAATAATTTTATACCTGAATATCAATGAGATAATTTAAAATTCTGTTTAAATAAACCTTTTTATCAATTCAATATTTCGAATATTGATTTTATATACTAAAAATATTAGTAAATGAAATTGAAAAGCTTATTTTTGCTTCATCAGCGCCCCAAAGTTAACATATGTTAATGAGTAGATTCAGCACTAATAATTAAGATTGCATGCTATAGCTAGCAAAATTAATAATTGTTGAAGGGTGTTCCTGATAGCAATATCAAACCATCCTTTATTTATTAAATATGATTGAGCTGTATCAAATTGATTCTTCTACTGCTACACTGATTCCATTTATTTCAGATAAGCTGGTTTGTGGTTTCCCTTCGCCAGCTACAGATTACCTTGATCTATCCATTGATTTAAATAGAGAGCTTATTACTAATCCGAATGCTACTTTTTGCGGAAGGGTAAAAGGAAACAGCATGATTGATGCCGGAATTGAGGAAGGAGATGTATTGATCATTGATCGTTCAAAAGAGCTTACCGATAACAGCATAGCGGTTTGTTTTTTAGATGGCGAGTTTACCGTTAAGCGGGTGAAGGTTTATAAGTCTAAAAAAGAAATTCATTTGATGCCTTCTAATAAAAATTTCAAACCCATTATTGTTACTCCCGATAATGAATTTACAATATGGGGTATTGTAGTATACACAATTAAAAAAAATTATTGAGATGTATGCATTAATTGACTGCAATAATTTCTACGCAAGCTGTGAAAGAGTATTCAATCCTTCACTGAACGGAAAGCCCATAGTCGTATTAAGTAATAACGATGGCTGTGTGATTGCAAGAAGCAACGAAGCAAAGGCTCTGGGCATTGACATGGGAGGAGCGTATTTTATGATTGAAGAAGCATTAAAAAAACATAATGTATTTGTGTTCTCTTCTAATTATACTTTGTACGGTGATATGTCACAACGGGTAATGAATACATTGGCTGAATTTACACCCGAGATTGAAGTATACAGTATCGACGAATCTTTTCTAAACTTTGAAGGCTTTGAATTGCTTGGGGATTTAAAGATTTATGGTACAACAATCCGTAATACAGTTTTTCGCAATACAGGTATTCCGGTATCAATAGGCATTGCCCCTACAAAAGCTCTTGCCAAATTATCCAATAGGATCGCAAAGAAGAATAAGGAATATAATCATGTTTGTGTGCTTGATTCACAGGAGAAAATAATGGCAGCCTTAAAGATTACAACTGTAGATAATATCTGGGGAATAGGTCGTGCATATCATAATTTTCTTTTGAATCATGGAATACAAACTACTTATGATTTTGTTCAGCAGCCCGAAGAGTGGGTTAGAAAAAATATGTCAGTGGTCGGATTAAGACTTCACAAGGAATTGAAGGGTGAAAAATGCCTAGAGCTAGAGTTAGTAGCTATGGCAAAACAGAATATTTGTACTTCCAGAAGCTTTGGCAGATACTTAACGGATATTGACCCAATAAAAGAAGCAATGAGCAATTTTGCATCACGCTGCGCTTTAAAGCTTAGAAAAGATAAGTCTGTATGCACGTTGGTACAAATCCTATTACATACCAATAAGCATAAGCCTGATCAGCCACAATATTTTGTTAATAAAGTAATCACATTGCCTGTGCCAACTAATAGCACCATCGAACTTATACAGGCATCATTGCGCGCATTGGATTTGGTTTATAAACCAGGATACAGATATATGAAATGCGGAGTGATCGTGTCAGGTATTGTTCCGGAAGATCGTGTTCAACAAAATCTTTTCGATACAGTAGATAGAAGCAAGCACAACAAGGTTACTACGATCATGGACAAGTTAAATAAGTCCTTAGGTGCAGATTTTGTAAAAGTAGGATCGTTAGGTGTTACAAAGCAATGGCATCTTAAGGCTGAAAAATTGAGTCAATGCTACAGCACAAGGTGGGATGAGATAATTGTAATTAAGTAATTAAGTTTGCATTTTCAAATAATATAGAATTTTGTGTTGTGCTCAAATAATTTTACTTATTAATCATAGAGATAGGCCGTTTAAATTTGAAATCATTATCTTGCTTCAATATGCATAAGCCCTATTAGTCATTTTTAACTTTTAAAACATTTAATTAAAGTATCTCAAATATAAGTTAATAAAGTGGATTAACATTTTTAAAAAACATAAACTAAATCAATATTTAAAAAGCAACATGGGAAAAGAAGATGTTTTGGATAATATAAATCAAGCAATACTCAATCATTTAAAAATGAAAACTACAGGGGCATTACTGTTAACTGGAGCTTGGGGAAGTGGTAAAACTCATCATTTAAAAAATCGAGTTTTCCCTTTGATTGAAACTACAACTGAATTTATTCCAATTATTGTGTCTTTATATGGGGAGACAGACAAAAATAATATTGCACAAAAAGTCATTTTTGAATATTTTGATAAAAAAGGAAAGGACGTACATCTTTCTACAGGAACCATTGCAAAAAATATTAAGAATTTTTCTGAAGCTGTACCATTTCTAAAAAAGTATGTTGATTTAGATAAATTAATTGTTGGTGCTGGTGATAATATTTTTAGATTTCTACCACACGGTAATTTACTTATTTGTTTTGATGACCTTGAACGAATGAGTGAAAAAATTGATATAAATGATTTTCTTGGAATTGTTAGTGACTTAGTGGAGAATAAAGGTTGTAAAGTTCTTCTTATTGCAAATGAATCAGAAATGAAACATGGAATTACTTTTAAAGAAAAAACAATAGAAAAAACTATTCATTTTATTCCGAAAATATCTTCAATTTTTGATAGTATTATAAGTTCTTACGCATCCTCACCCTTTAAAGATTACTTAACATCAAATAAGGATTTTATTATTTTAACTTTAAATCCTAAAACTGATGATAAAGATGATCAAAATGAACTAAGTAAATCATTTTCGAATATTAGGAGTTTAAAATTTTCTATTGAACATTTTAAATATCCTTATTTATTATTGACTAAAGATGGAAAAGAAGACAGTGATCTTATAAATCAACAATTAAAGAGTCTTTGGCTTTTTACCTTATCAATTTCAATTGAATTTAGAAAACCTAATAATATTTCTTTTACTGACAAAAAAAAGCTTGACGAACAAGCAACAAGTTTTTTGGATATGGATTTTGGTTTAGATAAAACTGAAAAGAAAGATATTATAGTTGAAGAAAACTTGTGGTCTTATTCAGAAAATTTTAAAAGGATATATTATAATAGGTTGTCCGAAAAATTTATATTCTTCCCAGTTGTTTATGATCTAATAACTTCGGGTCAAGAAATTCCAAATGAAGAGTTTCTGATACATTTGGATGAAAGCTTCAATATTAAAGAAGGTCAAATAAATCCTGCACATCAAATTCTTAACACATTTCTTCATTCGGGTTATTGGTCTTATACTGATGAAGACTTTAGAGTTGCCTTGAATGATTTATTGAAGTATTGTGAAAGTGGAAAGTTTGAAGACATTATCTCTTATATAAATGCTTGTTTTTATTTACTAACCTTTTATGAAATCATTGATGTACAAAAAGATGATATTATTATTAAAGTTGAAAAAGGCCTTGATATTTTTCTTCCTCAAACTAAGTTAAACTATTTAATAAAATCTCAACTTGAAATCGTTCAAGAAGATCTTAACGACCCTCTTTTACAAAAATTAATACTACATATTCAACAAAAGATTGTAAAGATTGAAATATATAATGCTCTTATTGAAGCAGAAGAATTAGAGAAATTATTTGCAAATGATTTACAATTATTTATAAAAGAATTTTTGCCAGCGAATACTAATGTTCGGAGTCCAAGTACACCTTTGTTTCATCAATTTAAAAAGAAAACTATTGATGAAAGTGTAAAAAAATGGCAGCCAAAAGAAATAATGGATTTGGCAAGCTTTCTTAGTATTAGATATCTTGAAACATCTTATAGTGATAGATTAACTAAAGAGCTTATTTTTTTGGAAAACATTGAATCTGCTATAACAATTAAAGGCTTAACCGAAAAAACTCTTTCAAATGATGTATTGAAAAAAAATCTTTTGCCAAGAATTACCAAATGTAAAAGTATTCTTCAATCTCATATTAGTAAAAATAGCAAGTAATTTTGCTTATAGCTTTTGAAAACATCTCAAAATAATTTGTTGAATTTTATTGAAAGAAGATGACATACTACAGGTGATTTGGTAAATGTTTTAAAATGTTCGTGTTTCTGCTCCTTGTATTTCGTAATTAGATAATGGCTGTTCCTAGTGCTTTACAGCTTAAGTTCACAGGATCCAAACGGAAATAATGCTAAAATGATATGTATGATACATCTATTATCATGTGATACTATTATATTTTTCCTTCATCTGCAAAACTATACCATGTATGATTGCAAATTATCACATGATCCAATACAGGTGTTTCTAGAAATGCGCCTGCTTCACATAACTTTTTAGTTAAATTGTAATCTGACTGACTAGGTTTAGTATTTCCTGAAGGATGGTTATGTATTAAGATAATATAAGAAGCCAGATTTTCTAATGCATATTTGTAAATGAGCTTAGGATCAACTATTGTTGCGGAAACGCCACCTGTACTTATGCGTATTTTCTTTTCGATACGGTTGTCACAGTTCAATAATAAAATCCAAAACTCTTCATGCATCAGGTCGGCGAGATCCGCCTGAATATAATTATATACATCTTCAGATGACTTTACCTGCGGTTTTATCTCCACATTTGTATTTTTTCGTCGTCGACCCAATTCAAACGCACTAACCAAAATAATAGCTTTAGCTTTTCCAATCCCCTTGGTTTTCTGTAGATCCCTTACACTTAGTCGGCCCAATGTATACAGACTCTGGTTGTTATCTTGAAGGATATGTTTGGCAAGATCAACAGCTCTTAGATTGACGGTGCCGGATCCCAGCAAGATGGCAATAAGTTCGGCATCGCTAAGTGCTGCGATTCCTTTTGATAAAAGTTTTTCTCTTGGACGTTCTTCTTCTGTCCAGGATAGTTTTGTGGGCGGTGGTATTATATATTGCTCCATATGGTTGAATGCTAAAATTATATGAAAGTCGAAAGTGAAAAGGTGTGCTCTTCTTTACTATCCGTCATTGCTTGAAAATTTTATGTTTATTCATCCCTTTGACAATTTTCAGCGGCTGTAGCTAAGAACTGGTCAAGCACATAAATTCGCCTCATTAGCGTATTGAAATTGTCTGGATACCATTGTGTATCTGTATTTATAAGCATGAAAAACATGAACTCATGGATGCTTTGTTTGATGTCCTGCGGAGTTGCTGTATTAAACAGGTCATCCAATGCATTTATTGTTTTTTCGCATAAAACAGTGTTTTTAGGCAGGTTAATCACTTTATTCTCCGTCATAACTTTATTGTTTAAAACAAAGTTAATGAATGATCATATAAGATCCTACTTATAAGTAGGTGATTTATAAGTGCGCAATTCATTAATTTGTATATGACAGATGAAGATAAAGAACTTGAAGGTTTTTATAAGAAAGTTGGCAAAAAGCTTACTGATTTAAGAAAAGCAGCTGGATACACTAATCAGGAAAGTTTTGCTCACGATGCTGGAATCGCAAGAGGCCAATATGGTAGATATGAGAATGGATCAAATATTACTATTGGCAAACTTTACAAAATTTTAAAATATCATAAGATAAGTTTTGAAGATTTTTTTAATCAAGGTTTTAAATAGTTTTAGCCATATTTAAGATTAAATACAATTTTTAATTTTAAATTACTTTATAGAAGTAGATAAATTTAAATTGGTTAATTAAATTTATTGGAGCTTGCACGCATTAATAATATGGCGGCAGTAATATTACTATTACTAAATTTATAGTGATAGTAATTTTAATATACGACTTAAAAAAATAACTATCTATCTACCGAAATGATTTTTAGTTTTGAATGCTAACGTGCAATATAAAATGATTAAAGGAAGTGATGCAATGAGTGATGAAAGCGTTGATTGATTAACCTGTTTTAATTGTTGTTAATGTATATAGTATTTTAATTGTGAATCATGAAAATTAATTTAAAGCAAGCCGTAAAGTTATTTTTTGCAAACCCTTCATTAGAATTAGTTTTTATAGAAGCCATTGCTAATTCTATGGATGCAAATGCTACTAAAATTGACATTGACATTTCAATTGATAAATTTGCTAATCAAGATACACTGAAAATATCTTTTAAAGATAATGGTGATGGATTTACAGATGAGCGTTTTTTGAAATTCTGTGAATTGCTCAAAGTAGAAGAAGAAACACATAAAGGCATCGGAAGGCTTGTTTTTTTAAGCTATTTTAAAAGTGTTGATGTGTCAAGTAAATATAATAACAAGCATAGAACATTTAATTTTTCTACTGACTTTGATGAAAAATCAATAGTTAACGATATAACTGATAATACAAAGGAGACTATATTAACATTCAATAATTATTATTTAAAGAAAATTAGTTCGCATAAATTTTTAAGCCCTCCAGATTTAATAAAAAGAATAAAGGAGGAGTTTTACCCAAAATTATATTCTAAAAAGCAAGAAGGGAAAGAATTTGAAATATCAATTTCTCTTGATGTTCAAAACCCTGAGCCGAAATATGATTTTATTTCTGAAACAAAAAAACTCAATGTCTCTGAACTTGGCGATTTAAAAGTGGAACCAATAGACGCCTCAATTATTGAGATGTTTAAAGATATGAATGTTCATTATTCTATAATTCAACGGGAAAATGAAAAAACAATTATAACTGCCCTATGCATTGATGAACGCTCATTTAAACTTGATATAATTACAGATGAAAATATTCCATTAGGTTATGAGGTTATATTTCTTCTGTACTCTTCAATTTTTGTTGGGCAAGTAGATCCTTCGCGACAATCATTGACAATTAATGAGCAAATATTAAAACCTTTAATTTCATTATTTAGAACTAAAGTTACTGAAATACTTTTGAGAGAGATACCAATTATTCAGGAACGAAATAATATTACTAAAGAAAGCCTCATTAATCATTACCCACACTTGCTTGGATATTTTGAAGAAGATACAATTGGTTTTATAAAGAGGGATGAATCAATAAAAAAAGCACAGGATAAATTTTTCAAGGCACAAAAAGAAGTATTAGACGCTCCTAATAATTTATCAGAAGATATATATGAAAAATCATTAGAGCTTTCGTCAAGAGCATTAACTGAATATATTTTATATCGACAAATCATTATTAATAAATTAAAATTAATTGACAAAAAAAGTAGTGAGCCAGATATTCATAATCTAATTATTCCGATGAGAAAGAAGCTATATAAATCCAATTTTATGTCGGATTTATATAGTAATAATGCGTGGCTGTTGGATGATAAATATATGACATATAACACTATTTTAAGTGATAAAATCATGTCAGATGTTATCAAAGAAATTACTAAAGATGAAACAGTAGAAACTGATACTACAGAACCTGATATTGCACTAATTTTTTCAAATGATCCAAATACTTCCGAAAAGGTAGATGTGGTTATTGTTGAATTAAAAAAGAAAAATTTGAATTTGTCTGATAACGTAACAGCTATTGTGCAGTTACAGCAAAGAGCCACCAAATTAATGAAATATTATCCTAATAAAATTCAACGAATTTGGTTTTATGCAATAGTTGAGTTTAATGATGATGTTATACTTTATTTAAAAAATAATGGATTTACAGAATTGTTTTCTATAGATTCAGTCTATTACAATGAATTCAATATTCAGCTTGATTTGAAATCATCTGATCGATATCCGATTGGTTTGTATATTATGTCAATAAACTCTTTGATCAATGATGCTGATGTTAGAAATTCAACATTTCTCAGAGTATTAAAAGAAAGTTTTAAAAGTTCAAATCAGTCATAAATAATTGTTATTAATTGTTGCTTATAGCCTTGAGATTGAAGATATGTTGATGCTGAATTAGCATGAGATGTTTTAGACAGATGCAATTAAAGATAAAGGTCATTCAAGAGTCCTGATCCAAACTATGATTCCTCAGTTGCCTTCGCTTATATGGATGCAACAACAGGCAATATTCATAAACATTTGACTAACTTTTGTTATGAATATGGTTCTTTACCCAATCATTTTTCATTTTTAGGAGTAGTATATACAAGCACACATATTAATGTTTATGAAAATTTAATCATATATTTCCGCCTTGAATCCAAGAGCGATAAGCTTTTGAATTATCTCATTATCATTAAGTATATCTGTCTTAATTTCCAGTATCTTTTCAGGGACTGTTGTATCAACCTTCCACTCGTTAATACCTTCTAATGTATTTAATGCTGGAGTTACTTTAGCAACACAACCACTGCAATTAATATTTGTTTTAAATTTTAGCGTTTTCATAATGTTAATTTTAGTTAAATGGATTTAAATTTTAATCTCAAACTGTTACTAACAACACTTACAGAGCTCAGTGCCATAGCTGCTCCGGCAATCATTGGGTTTAATAAAAAACCTGTAAAAGGGTAGAGGATACCAGCTGCCAAAGGGATACCGATTATGTTATAGATAAATGCCCAGAATAAATTTTGTCGGATGGCATTAACCGTATAGGTAGATAGTTTTATTGCTTGAGGTATTTTAGAAAGGTCAGATGAAATGATAGTCATTTTTGCAACATCCATTGCAATATCACTTCCTTTGCCCATGGCTATACTAACATTAGCCTGTGCCAATGCATTACTGTCGTTGATTCCGTCACCTACCATTGCAACAACTTTACCTTGTGCCTGCAGCTCCTTAACAAAATTCGCTTTATCAGATGGTAACACTTCTGCTTTAAATTGACTTATACCGACTTGCTTGGCTATAGCTTCAGCAGTAAAGGTATTGTCGCCTGTAAGCATATATACTTCTATGCCCAACGTTTTGAGTTGTTTAATTGCATCTATGGAAGTAGTTTTGATTTTATCCGAAATAGCTAATACTGCTAAAACTTCTGTGGTATTAGCAAAGTAAATGACAGTCTTAGCTTCTTTAAGCCATAGATTAGATTTATTTCTAAGATTTGTATGTATGTTGATTTTTTGTGCATCAATCAATTTCATATTACCTATGAAATACGATGTATTATCTACAACCGCTTTTGCTCCAGAACCGGTAATGCTTTCAAAATTATCAACTTTTAGGTAACTCATTTCTCCAAAATAGTTAACAACAGCTTCCGCAAGGGGATGTTCGGATTGTTTTTCAATGGATGCGAAAACGTTAATTTTGTCTGCGTTTTCATTCAACCAAATAACATCCGTCACAGCAGGCTTGCCTTCTGTAATCGTTCCTGTTTTATCGAGGATAATTGCATTTATCTTCCTTGCAGTCTCAAGACTTTCAGCATCTTTTATCAAGATGCCAGCTTCAGCACCTTTCCCGACACCAACCATTATTGCCGTAGGAGTGGCCAATCCTAACGCACAAGGGCACGCTATTACAAGAACAGTAACCATTGCCAGCATACCTTGCGTGAAACCGTTTTCGCCTCCAAACAACACCCACACTATTAAACTTAAGATTGCTATTACAATAACTATCGGTACAAATACACCTGCGATTTTATCAACAAGTTTTTGAACCGGAGCTTTACTACCTTGTGCATCTTGCACCATTTTAATTATGTGTGCCAGCATCGTATCTCCACCGACTTTTTCTGCAACGAATTGAAAACTTCCCTTTTGATTTATCGTGCCTGCAAGCACAGAATCATTTATATTTTTTTCAATAGGGATAGGTTCGCCACTTATCATACTTTCATCCACAAAAGAGTTGCCATAAACAAGTTTGCCGTCTACAGCAATCTTTTCTCCCGGCTTCACTAATAGTACATCACCAATCTTTACATTAGCTATCGGCGTTTCAACCTGATGACCACCTTGATGAACGACCGTAACCGTTTTAGGCTGCAAACCAATTAATTTTTTAATTGCAGAAGATGTATTTCCTTTAGCCTTTTCTTCTAATAATTTTCCGAGTAAAATAAAAGCAATAACTACCGAAGCCGCTTCAAAATATACATGTGCATGAAGGCCTTTCTGATGCCAGTATTCAGGAAACAAAGTGTTAAATACACTAAAGAAATATGCTACACCTGTGCTTAATGCAACCAGTGTATCCATATTAGCAGACCTATGTTTGGCTTGTTTCCAGGCATTGATAAAAAAAGAACTCCCTATATAGCCAATCACAGGTGTAGACAATGCCCACATAATATAATTTGCATATGGTATGTCCATAAAAAACATCCCTATTACAACGATAGGTAATGAGAGTACGATTGCTGCAATTGTTTTATTCCTAAGAATCGTATAATTTTTTTTATGAATTTCCTCTAGCGTGTCTTTTGCTTCTTCGCTTTCATCAACCATCAAGTCGTAACCGATAGATTGTAATGAAGCTTTAAGTTTTTTTGGATTTGTAATCGTTGGAATATATTCTATCTGCGCTGTTGTGTTTGCATAATTTACAGCAACACTTATCACACCAGGTTGTGTTTCAAGAATACTCTGTGAACTGCTTGCACAGGATGCACAAGACATTCCAAGAACCGGAAATGATTTTTTAACAGTTAATACATCATATCCGATACTGCGGATATCTTTAACCACCTTCGTAAAATCAGGAGTTAATGATTTAAAATTAAGTAAAGCACGTTCATTATTGAAGTCTACCTTATGAGTAGAAATGTCGGTATTCTGAGCAAATGTCTTGTCTACTAAAAGAGCACAATGCTCACTATGTACACCTGATAAAGGTATTTCAAATATGTCTTTCGTTTCCATAACCTTTTTTATTTATTGTAAAGGTACAGAATAGACTAAAAGCAACGGTTATAAAATTTATATTTAAACTTATGAATTTATGGGAGAATGCTATTAAATATCATTTATTGGATTACGTGTCACGTCTGCAGATATTTTTTTAAAGTCTCTTGGATTCATTCCTGTCTCTTTTTTAAATTGATTTGAAAGTGCTTGCAGACTGCTATATCCCAAAAGGCCGGCAATTTCTTTTATACTCAATTCATCATAGGAAATTAATTCTTTGATGCGTTCTATTTTTTGCAAAATTACAAATCGCTCAATTGTTTTACCTTCAACGGATGAAAATAGATTACTTAAATAAGAATATTCCATCTGCACTTGGTCATTAATATATTGAGACAAATTAATATGCATTTCAGAAAATTTACCATCCCTGATTCCTTCTATAATTAATATTTTAATCTGCTCAATTACTTTAGACTTTTTATCATCCAGCAATTCGAATCCATTTTTTTCAAGTGCTTTTTTTATTTCAAACAGGCTTTCATTAGAAACTGGAGCTGTTAATTGTACCTTTCCCAAGCTGACGTTGATAGTGTTGATACCTAGCTCTGTCAGTTCATCGGTCACAACCTTTATACATCGTGGACAAACCATATTTTTTATATGTAAAATAATCTCCTTGTTCATAAATTTACATGTTAGACATATCGTGACCTGCCATAGGATTAGTTCCTTTTTTAAATATATATTCGCTGTTGAGCAAGTATGCACCATTGATAACAACTTCTTCGCCGGCCTCGATACCTGAACGGATTTCTATATTGTCATTGCTTTCAATGCCTGTTATAACCATCCTGCTATGATAAGAACCATCTTTTTCCTTAATCCAAACCGTTGCTCCCTTAGAATCCTGAAGTATTGCATTTAATGGAAGAAATAACGCTTTCTTTGTGTTTTCTTTTAATACAATATTTGCTTGCATTCCTGGCCTTAATGACATGTCAGTATTAGATATTTCAGCTCTTACAAGATTTACTTTAGACTGAGTTTGTAGCTGAGGTGCAAAAAAGTCAATACGACTGTTCCATATTTTTCCTGGGAAACCAATAATCTTTATTGCAACGGGGTCATTCACATCAAACTCATTTACTTCGCCGGCATACAATTCCGCTTCTACCCACAACGTAGATAGGTCCGCTGTTTCGAAGACAACATCTCCATCCATTACATAATCGCCTTCTCTTTTGTTTACTGAAGTTACAACTCCTTTATATGGGCTATAAATGGTGACGGTGTTGCTTAGTTCTTTTTTATTAATCAGTGATTTTATTTGATTTTCATTCATTCCCCATAAAATCAATTTGTTTTTGGCCCCATCGGCTAATTGAATATAATCCAATTCAGATCCTGAAAACTCTTTAGATTTTTCTATTGCAATCAGGTATTCCCTTTGAGCAACTAAAAGATCTTCGCTATATAAATCATATAGTTTTACTCCTTTGCTTATTGTTTCCCCAAGACTTTTTATGTAAAGTTTTTCAATTCTCCCGCTTACTCTACTACTGATTTTGAAACGTTTATTTTCATTGATTACTATGCGACCATTGACTGTTTTTTCTCTTCCTAAATCTCCTTCTGAAATGATTAGGGTTTTGATGTTAGCGGATTGTTCCTGTTCGTTATTTAATTTCAATCCGCTTTGCATATCATTTTTGTCAATAATAACTTTTGTAAGATCCATTTTACAAATCGGACATTTTCCAGGTTTCTTCTCCATGACCTGAGGATCCATTGAACATGTATAGAATACATTGTCAGGAGTATTTTTTCCGGATTCTTTGTTACATGACCATGCTACTATCAGAAGCGTTAAGCCTAATACTATATTTTTCATATGTAGATTCATTCAATTAAGATTACAAGATGTTTATTTTGTTAATACAAAGCTTTCGCTGTCTACCATATACCATGCATTTAAAGCTATTGTATCATGTGCAGAAAGTCCGCTTATTATGTTAATCTCGTTATCTACTCTATTAGCTACAGTGATTGCAGATGCTCTAAAGTTATTTCCTTCTTTTTTAAATACGATAGAGTTGCCATTGCCTAGATTAAGCGTTGCTGATGTAGGTATCCAAAGACCATCCTGCCCATCGGTAGAAATAATAGCATTTACCAAAGAACCTATTTTAAAAATGTGATGATCACTTTTGTCCAGATAAACACGCACACTGGCAAATTTTGAATCTGCATCTAATATTGGTTCAATAAAACTAATCTTTGCATTGATTGCATTATCAGGAGCAACTTCAGATATGATTGTGACAGGTTGACCAATTTTTATTGTGCTTATATCTTGAGGATACACTTTTAATATTACCCATACTTGAGAAAGACTTATAATATTAAAAACTGGTTCGCCTTTTTTTATATATACACCTTCACGTATATTAAATTCCGTTGCAGATGTATTCATTGAGTTGCCAGTTTTGTCCCCATTCATTGGCATTGTGGGCATCGTTAATTCAGTTACATCACTCATTTGATGTATATGTCCGCTTACAGGTGCATAAATAGATACAAGATATTCCGGCTTTCGTGTTTTTTCTAATTGTAGTAGTTGCGCTTCATTCATTCCCAAAAGAATCAATCTTTGTTTTGTTGCTTGCAGGAGAGAGGGATCATCTTCTTTATTGTTTAAAAGAAAAATGTAATTCTGTTGTGCTGTTACCAGTTCAGGACTGTATACGTCCATGATTTTTTGGCCTTTGGTTACTTCCTGAAAATTATATTTTATATATAGTTTATCAATCCTGCCATCGAATCGGGATGATACAGAAGAAGTATTTTTTGGATTGTAAGTAATGTATCCGCTCGATTCAATTTGCGATAACATTTTCTTATTAAGGGGAGTGATTGTTTTTGCTTTACCAATTACCGTTTGATTTACGGGTTCAATCACATCATCAATAGATAGCTCCCCTAAGTTTTGCATGATAGCACCTTTTTCAACCAGATCCATACCACATATAGGGCATTTTCCTGGTTTATTTCGTATAATCTCCGGATGCATTGGACAAGTATATATTTTGGCTTCATTGCTCATCTCAGCACTAGCATGCACATGTAATTCAGTCTGTTTATTATTGCAGGCTAGAGAAGTCAATATTATACCAAGCATAAATAGATATATACTATTATTTTTGTTCAATAGTCTTTTCATATTCAATTTGAAGAAGTAATAATTGTTGTTTTTTATCAAGCAATTCCATTTTTGCCATTTGCAATGCTTGCACTGCATCCAACACTACAAATAGATCCTCTGTATTTTGCTCATAAGCAAGTACTGAGGCTTTATAATTTTTTTGTAAAGCAGGCAACATCGTGTTTTCGTAAATATTTATTTGTTTTTTTTGAGATGAGATTCGCCATTGTAAAGATTCTACCATGCCAGAGGCTTCATTAATGATTGCTTCTTTTTGCTTTTGATATCCCTGTATCTCATAATTTATTCCTAAAGCTGTAGATTTATACATCTTTGAAGACCATGGAGCAATAGGAATTGTTACCATGCCCATAAGTGTAAATAAATTGGGATTATTACCAAATGAAAACATATGGCCGTATTGGATTTCGAAGTCCGGTTTTAAACGGCTATTTTCATATTGCTGCTTATTTTTATAAACTAGAATATTTTTCTCGATGGCAGTAAGGTCACTTCTGTTTGTAATCAGTAATGTTGTATCTAATCTTATTGCTTCGTAATTTTTAAATACAATACTTGTATCTACATCAAATTGTATTGACTTGTCACGGTTCATTAATTGGTTCAATGCAACTCTTTTCCAACTTATTTCGCTTTCGAACATCAAACGCATATTCTGAATTGCGGCGAGCTCTGCTTTAGCTTTATATATAGAATTTAACTTTTCCTGTTGGTACGGATAGCGGATTTCAGAAGTTTTAATGATATAATTCATTAATTGCTCCTGTTCATCCAATACATATAATTTCTTTTTAAGAATAATCCATTCAGCATAATTCATTTTAGCCTGTGCAAACAAATCATTTTTCACATAGTCTTTATTTGCTATTTCCACTTCTGACATACTTTGCATGTATTTTTCATTAGCTTTTAGTTTAGCAGGGTTGGGAATCATTTGCTGGCCTTGAATCATGAATGAGCCCATACCATTAGTACCCATATTATTCATACCACCAGAATTATCCGCTTTCCACATAGATGGATTGTATGGGGTCATAAAAAAACCTGCGCCTACTTTGGGTGCTTCCCAAGCTTTAGCTCCTTCAGCATAGCTCGTAAAAGCAGCAGATTGTGCATCATACATCTGTAATTCCGGATTAGCCTGTTCTATCGTCGAGATAATGGTATCTAGTTGCATTATCTGTGCATTAACTATTAATGCACATGATAGAAGAAATAAGATTAACGTTGTCTTTTTTATCATAATGGTAATTAATGTTCTACTTCCAATACATCTATTTTTCCAAATTTTCTTAATTCGTATTCTTTTGTCATCTCAAAGATCAATGGCGTTACAAGAAGTATATGAGTAGAAGAGGTAAGGACTCCGCCAATCATTGGCAGTACGATTGGAAGCATCACATCGCTTCCTACACCTGAAGACCATAATACAGGTACTAAGCCAAATAGTGCAACGGATACAGTCATTAATTTAGGTCGCAAGCGTTTAGCTGCCCCATTAATAACATATTCGCGAATATCTTCATTGGTTATGGATTCATTTAGCTCTTTCTTTTTGAGTACCAGTTGATGCATGGCATCATTTAAATAAATAACCATTATAATACCTGTTTCAACGGCAATTCCAAACAAAGCAATGAATCCGACCATTACAGCTACAGATAAATTAACCTGATAAAAATAAATCATATAAGCCCCACCAATCAAAGCAAATGGAATGGTTAACAGACTTAGAAATGCTTCTCGTAGTGAATGGAAGGCTAGATAAAGAGCAAAGAAAATGATAACCAATACTACAGGTATTATAATGAGCAATGTTCTTTCCGCCCGAATCAAATTTTCATATTGACCGCTCCATTCAATAAAATAACCTTTTGGTAGCTTACTGATTTTATTATTTAATTTTTTCATTGCTTCGTCTACAGTACTTCCAAGGTCTCTATCCCGTACGTTGAAAAGTATTGTTCCACGTAACATCGCATTTTCAGAGTTGATCATAGGAGGACCTTCAGATAGAGTTATATCTGCTACAGCTGACAATGGAATGGTGCCATAATTCATTGTTTGCACTGGAGTCCTTTTTATTTTCTCGATGCTATTGCGGTAGTCCTGTGCAAATCTCGCATTTACATTAAATCGCTGCCTGCCCTCAATAGTAGTAGTTAAATTCATTCCACCTAAGGCAGATTCAACTATCATATTAATATCATCTTCAGTTAGTCCATATCGTCCGATCTCTTGTTTCTTTATAGTGATATCTAAATACTTACCACCTGTGATTGGTTCTACATACAAATCTTTAACACCTTCAATTCCCTCTAATTCTTTTTTTAACATTTGAGAGAAGGCATTAATGGAATCCAGATTCTGTCCATATACTTTTAATCCAACATCTGTGCGGATACCCGTAGATAACATATTAATACGGTTAATGATGGGCTGTGTCCATCCATTCACCACACCAGGGATCTGAAGCTTTGCATTCAATTCGTTAATAATGTCTTCTTTTTTTATACCTGCTCTCCATTCAGATTTTGGTTTTAATAACACAATGGTTTCAATCATACTAATAGGAGAGTTATCTGTAGCAGTATTTGCTCTTCCTGCTTTCCCTAATACAGATTCAACTTCAGGTACAGATTTAATAATTTTGTCTTGAATTTGTAATATCCTTTTGACCTCTGAATTAGAAACATCTGGTAATGTTACAGGCATGAATAATATAGAACCTTCATCAAGCGGTGGCATAAACTCTTTGCCAAGGCTCATCAATAATGGGATGCTAATAAGTAAAGCCAATATGTTAATTCCAAGAGTCGTTTTTCTCCATGTTAAGCACCATGTGATAATAGGAGTATATATTTTCTCAAGCCATCTGTTTATTGGATTACTGGATTCAGGCCTTAGTTTACCTTTCATGAAAAATGAAATCAGTACAGGTGCCAGTGTAACAGCCAAAATGGCATCCACTAAAAGTATAAATGTTTTTGTCCATGCTAATGGATGAAATAATTTCCCCTCTTGTCCTGAAAGCATAAATACGGGTAAGAAAGAAGCAATAATAATAATGGTTGAAAAGAAAATTCCTCGGCCTACCTGTTTACAGGATTTTTCAATAATATTCAGGCGATCTTGCTCATCATAAACTTTGAGAGATAAATTTCGATGGCAGTTCTCTGCCATGACTATTCCGTTATCTACAATAACACCAATAGCTAGCGCTATCCCTGTAAGAGACATGATGTTGGAGGAAATACCAAACATATTCAGCAGAATAAAACTTGCTGCAATAGTAATGGGTATTTGAATAATAATACTGAAAGCACTTTTCCAGCTAAGCAAAAATATAATGACTACTAAAGAAACTGTAATAATTTCTTCTCCTAAGGTATGCTTAATAGAGCTAATTGCTTCTTCAATCAACGTACTTCTGTCATATGCAACTTTAATGGTTACACCTTCGGGTAGGCCTTTTTCAATATCTTTTAATTTAGCTTTTACATCTTTAATAACATTATCTGCATTCTCTCCATAGCGCATAACTACAATCCCTCCGACAACTTCGCCTTCACCATTATTGTCAAATATCCCTAATCGAATATCACCGCCCATTTGCACGGTGGCTATATCTTTGATGCGAATCGGTATGGTGTTATTTGTTGAAACAGGTACATTTTCTACGTCTTCAATTTTTTTAATGTACCCTAATCCACGAACGATATAGCTCATATCACTCATCTCAAACTTTCTGCCTCCAACATCATTGTTGTTGACTTTTACAGCCTTGAGGACATCCATTAAAGTGAGATTGTAATAAGTAAGTTTATTTGGATCAATGTTAATCTGATATTGTTTTTGAAAGCCACCAAAAGATGCTACTTCACTTACACCTTTCACAGTCTGTAAGCCAAATTTGATATACCAATCCTGTAAGGCACGCTGTTCTCCTAAATCAATATTTTTAGCGTCTAAATAATACCAGAATACATGTCCTACGCCTGTTCCATCAGGTCCTAGAGTAGGAGTGATGCCTTGGGGTAATAGTCGCTGTGCATAATTAAGCCGCTCAAGTACTCTGGTTCTAGCCCAATAAATATCTACATCGTCTTCAAAAATGATGTAAACAAAACTCATCCCGAACATTGAAGTTCCGCGTACATTTTTAATTTTTGGAATTCCTTGTAGGTTTGAAACCAAAGGATACGTAATCTGATCTTCGATTACCTGTGGGCTACGTCCCATCCATTCAGTGAATACGATTACCTGATTTTCAGAAAGGTCTGGAATAGCATCAATGGGATTTTTTGTGATGGATAAAATACCCCATGCAAAGACACCTACTGCGATGAACAGAACGATAAAGCGGTTTCTGATGGAAAAGGAAATAAGTTTGTTTACCATAATTTTTTAATTGAAATCATTCTCCTGCCCAAAGGCAGGAGAAGATCATTACCAATCTGAACATTAAACTATATTAGAACAAAGAGATTATATGTATTACATTTTCATAGTACTGTCATTGTGCATTGTGCTGTCATGCTTCATATCCATTGGTTCTGAGGAAGATTTTTTTACAAGATCCATTCCGCATTTCGGGCAGCTGCCAGGTTTGTCAGAAATAACTTCAGGATGCATTGGGCATGTATACTGCTGAGTGGTAGTATGCGTGTCTTCAGGAAGATTATTATTTTTGTTTTCACATGATATGGCAACTAGTGCTACTATAGCAATAGCCATGATTGGCAAGATTATTTTTTTCATTGTATAGGTTGTTTAAATATTGTTACATTTTTTTAGCTCTATCGTATTTGCAGCAACCCGGAAGTTTATTATACGCTGCATCAGTAGCTTTTACTTTATCTGTATCATAACCTGCATCCGCTACTATTTTATGAATTGCATCCAGGTTTATCATATGTGGATCATATACTACAGTAAGCATTTTTGTTTTAACATCCCAGGTTGCTTTTTTGATGTTTTGGTTTTTTATCAATGCTGTTTCAATACGGTTTTTGCACATTTCACAGTTGCCATATACCTTAAATGTTGATGTCTCATCATGTAACACCTTTGCAGTTGCATTAAATGCAAATACTGATACAATCAGAGCGAAGAGGATGGAATAAATTCTTTTTTTAGTTTTCATGGTTTTAATATTTAGAGTTAGAATAAAACTATTGTAAATAAGCTACGAAAAGGAAGACGCATCCTATGATTACTAACAAAATCATATTTATAACCCTTTTACCTTTATTGGAAGGCTATCTTCCATTTTCGCAGCAAGATTTCATAAACGAACATGAAATTCATTGATTTAAATGGACAGTATAAATAAAGTCAAGCAAAAGCTTCCTTTAATTTGATACACTAATAAGAGATAGGAGAATAGGATGTTTATAAGCGATAACTATAGAATAGTATCTCTCGCTTTATAGAAAAAAGTAAAAATTAAATAATAAGCGTATGTAACCTAAGGTAGATGGGTATTTTAGGAGGTCCTGTTTCAAATGCATAAAATTGACCTGTGTGTTCTATACTATTAGAATAAGCAGGCACTTCAATTAGGTAAGATAAGAACGGTACTATTGCATTAGTATATACACCAATAAAATTAAAATTTGTATGCGAGCTTATTTGATTATCGTCAATTGAAAGGTTTGTTTGAGTATCCTTGCAACAATTTTTGTTCATTTTTTTTGTGCCACAAATACCGCACATCCCTTTTTTAGCATCCGAGAACGAAACTGAAATAACTTTACCACTACAATAATGCTTATTTATTACTAAGCCTATATTGAAGGCAAAGTAAATAACAAGGAGCAATATGCTGGTAAGTCTTTTCATCTATGTAAAGTAAAGAAATTAAACAGTATGGGTTGTTATGTTTTAACTGTAAATAGTTACAAAATTTTTGGATGTTGTGATAAATCACATAAATGTTTTTTAACTTCAGTAACTATCAATCAATTTAAACCCAAAAGCTATGAGTTACGAAAAATTTCTATCATGTATCAATGCCTGCGTCAAATGTGCCGCTGAATGCGAACATTGCACCACAGAATGTTTAAACGAATCAGACATGAAAATGTTACAAAAATGCATTCAGTTGAATAGGGAGTGTGCTGAAATATGTTTTTCAGCCGCCCGAATAATGGCTTTAGGCGGAATGTATAGCTCACAATTATGTCAGCTATGCGCAGATATTTGTAATAAATGTGCTGAAGAATGTGAAAAACACGGCAGTCACATGGATCATTGCAAAAAGTGCGCAGAATCTTGTAGAGCCTGTGCAGAAGAGTGTAATCATATGATAACACTTATCTCGGCATAGATTAAAAATTTGATTCAAATCTAAACTATTATTAACTCAAAATTAAAAAAACGTATGAAATCAAAGAACACACTTGTCAAAACTATCTTGGCATCCGTAATCGTTACCGCAATTATATCTCTATCTTCTTGTAAAAAGGATGATCCAGCCGAGCCGAGTGGATTAAAGGTTCAAGCCCATAATGATAATGAGATGATGAAAATAATGCACAAAATGTCTCATAGCATGGATACGATGACCAAAATGAATAATGTAGATCATGATTTTGCAATGATGATGAAAATGCATCACCAAGGTGCATTGGATATGGCAAATTACGAATTGGTACATGGTGATAATCCTGCAATGAAAACAAAAGCAAATCAGATAATATCTGCACAAACGGCTGAAATTGCAGAGTTGAATGCATTTCTGAACAATCACATGGATATGGATAATACAAACTCAACTGAATATAATATGGTTGTTATGGCCTCCATGGAAAAAATGGCAAAAGGGGCTGATCTTGAAGTTATCACTGGCGACTCGGACAATGATTTTGCTGCACTTATGATTACACATCATCAAAGTGCTACTGAAATGGCTCAGGCACAAATAGACTACGGTAAGGACGCAGATTTAAAGGAAATGGCAAAAAAAATGATTAAAGATCAAGAAATGGAAATTTCTGAGTTTCAGGATTGGTTATTAAATAATAAGCCTTATTAATTTAAAATATAAATCCTGATGATGCCATCAGGATTTATATTTTAATTACAGTTCTAATTGTTTTTATTGTGTGGTTTCAAAATATAATGTAATGGTAAATTTTTGATTCATTTCAGTTTTATAAATGCTTACAATTATAAATTTGAATACTTTTATTTCTTCGTTTATCAGAATTTCCTTTTTGATAGGGTCTATATTAAAAGATCCCAACTCTCGATTTATTAGAGTAGAACCATTTTCATCTTTTATTATTAGCATCAAATTTGAATATTGATTCAATGAAGTTAACTTTATAAGTTTGATTGAACTAGCGTCTTTTTCATCAATAATAAATTCTGTATTGTAATTTGTAAGCGTAACACTATTCATAATAATTCGTGTTTGAGATAACTATAATTTTATCTTTTGAATACGTACAGCATTCAATATTGCCAACAGAGCAACACCAACATCGGCAAATACAGCTTCCCATAAGGTTGCCAAACCTCCAGCACCTAAAATCAATACAATAACTTTTACAGCAAATGCTAGCGATATGTTTTGCCATACAATTCTTTTAGTAAGCTTGCCGATTTTAATAGCAGAGAAGATTTTGTATGGCTGATCATTTTGAATAACAATGTCAGCAGTTTCAATCGTAGCATCCGAACCCAAACCACCCATTGCAATTCCAGCATCTGCTAAAGCTACAACTGGTGCATCGTTAACACCATCTCCTACAAATGCTATCTTCTTCCCCTCATTTTTAAGGGCCTGTACTTTTTCTACTTTACCTTCAGGAAGCAAATCGCCATAAGCAGCGTCAATACCTAATGTCTTTGCGACAGCATCTACTACAGCCTGCTTATCGCCCGAAAGCATAACAGTCTTAATACCTAGTCCATGCAATGCCTTTATGGCTTCTAAGGCATCTTCCTTGATTTCATCTGCAATGGTTAAATAGCCTGCATACTTCCCGTCTATGGCTGTTACAACTATGGTGTCAGTGATGTTCTTAATTTGTTCATCAAAGGCAATATTGAATTTGCTCAATAATTTTAGATTCCCTACTAATATCTGTTTCCCTTCTACAGTACCTTTTAATCCATACCCTGCAATTTCCTCAACATTTTCAGCATTCGGTAAATCTTTAAGAGCTACATATGCAACAACTGCTTTTGCAATAGGATGTGTTGAATGTGTCTCTAATGCAGCTGTATATTTTAAAAGAGAATCTTTTTCAATATTGCTGGGTTCTACTTGCTGAACTTTAAAAACACCTTTTGTTAGCGTTCCTGTTTTGTCCATTACTACAGTATCAATACCGGTCATGACATCTAAATAGTTAGAGCCTTTAAACAGGATACCATTGCGTGAGGCTAATCCAATACCCCCGAAATATCCTAAAGGAATAGATACAACTAATGCACAAGGGCAGGAAATAACAAGAAATACCAATGCTCTATACAGCCAATCATTGAAAACATAATTGTCTACAAAGAAAGAAGGTACAACAGTAATCGCAATAGCAAGGAACACCATTACAGGTGTATACCTGCGTGCAAATCGTGAAATAAAGAGCTGTGTCTTTGCTTTTTTTGCTGTTGCATCCTGTACGAGTTCCAGTATCTTGGACAATTTACTGTCTTTGAATAGAGCAGTTACTTTTACCTCAGATACAGTGTCAAGATTAATCATGCCTGCCAATACAGGCTCACCTTTATACTTATTATCCGGCTTGCTTTCACCAGTTAGCGCAGCAGTATTGAAGGATGCTTTTTCAGAAAGGAGCTCCCCATCTAATGCAATTTTTTCACCGGACTTGATTTGAATGGTTTCACCTATAGCTACTTTAGTAGGATGTACTTTTTCCGCTTTGCCATTCCTAAGTACATTTACCTCATCCGGACGAATATCCAGCAGCGCTTTTATGGATCTTTTAGCCCGTTGCACCGCAGCATCCTGGAATAATTCTCCAATCTGATAAAATAGCATTACGGCAACTCCTTCCGGATATTCCTTGATATAGAATGCTCCAAGAGTAGCTATGCTCATTAACATGAACTCATTAAAGAAGTCACGACGCAAGATAGATCGGTATGCTTTTTTCAGCACAGGCCAGCCAATGAGCAAATAGGGTATAAGATAATAGGCTAACCTGACATATCCTTGGAAGAATTCCAGCCTTTGAAATTTAGTTACCTGGTTATCGGCAATAATTCCTCCGATTAGTAGTACGAAGGAAATTATAGCGGGAAGATATTTTTTAAATCCGTCAGCTTTTTCTTCCTCTGTATCTACTGCATCGTGATCATGGTCACTCTCACTGCCAGAACCGTGATCGTGTTTTTGATCGACTGCTTTTTGGTTTTGGTCCTCAGCATCGTTTTTAATAGTTTCTTGCATAATTCTAATCTTAATTACTTATGAGTTATTCTAATTTATATTTTTCAGATCTTTTGTCGGAATTAATGAGCGTGACCTTCTTCTTCTGAATTGTTCATTTTTGAAAGCAGCGCATAAGCACCGTTTATAACTACTTTAGCATGATCTATTTCAAAACCCTCTGGGAGTATTACTTCTGTATAGCCATTCTGAGTAATACCTTTTTGTATTTCAATGGCTTTAAAAGCTTGCTCTTCTTCATGTTTTACCTCTTCAGTTGCTGAATGTTTTTCTTCGCCTTCTGCATGAGTTTCTGTACCCTCTTCATGTTTTGTTTCTGTGTGTTCATGGCTATGGCCATCATCTTTTATGAAGATATAGAATTTATCTCCAACATTTACTATAGCTTTCTCAGGTAGCGCAGTTGTTTTATTACCTTCACCAATCTCTATTAATGCTTTTAGATACATGTTTGGCATTAGGTTCGGATCTTCCGTGTCAATGTGCGCATGCACACGTATGGTTCTTTCAGGAGAAATTTGATGATTGATTAAATATATGGATGCTGTACGTTCTTTGCCACTTTCATTGACAAGAACGAATCTAAGTTTCTGTCCAATTTTTATTTTTGAAATGTCTTTTTCAAACACAGTTAGCTCAGCATGTAAGTGTTCTGTGTCGACTATCTCACAAATGACGTCTTGTGGATTTACAAACCTGCCAATGTTTATATTTACTGTTGTTACGTATCCATTTATTGGAGAATAAATATTTACGATACTTCTGATTGTAGATTTAGTTAAAGTTGTAGGATCAATATTTAAAATCTTTAATTTTTCTTCCAAACCTCCAATAGTGGCTTGCAAACTGTTATAGTCTGAGCTTGCTTGTTGGAAAATTTTGGCTGAGGCTACATTTTCTTTTGAAAGTTCTTCCTGTCTTTTATATTCTAACTCTAAAAATTTCAATTTTTGAATATTCTCTAAATATTCAGTTTGAATTTGTATGAAGTCTGTATTCTGAATCGTAGCAATTACCTGGCCTTTTTTTACACGCATGCCTTGTAATAGAATGGTAGATTTTATAAATCCTCCCATAAGTGCCGATAAAGATACCATGTTTTGAGGAGGGACATCCAATACCCCATTAACAGAAATGGTGGAACTAATATTTTTTAGTTCTACTTTACCAAACTCAATCCCTGCACTTTTAAATTGTGCATTGTTTAATTCTACTTTTCCTTCCTCTTCTTCATGATGTTCTTCAACTGCTTTTTCTGACTTGTTTCCGCAGGAATAAAGTATGCAGCTGGCTGCAATGATAATTACGATTTTATATAGTGTCTTTTTCATATAATGATTATTTATTTCCGATAAGGAATTCAATGTTAATGATTGATTGATTGTATTGGCTTACAATGTCTAAGTAATTTGTCTGAATACTTAAGGCTCTGTTTAAGCCTTGAGAGAATTCAATATAACCGATGTTGCCGCTTTGGTAGTTAGCCAACGCATTTTTGGTTATAATGTCGGCTGTAGGTAGCGCATTAGTTTCATAATATTCAAGACTGTTTTTGAATTTTAAATATGACTGAAACGCTTGAGCATATTCACCTTGTAAGTTTTTTTCGTAAAGATCCAAATTGGCTTGTGCTACATTTTTATATGCTTCATTAGCCTTAATTTTAGCTAACTGAGGTTTGGCCCAAATAGGAATGGCAACACCTATCGTTACACCCTGAAAACGACTAGTCCCATTCGCAACGACTGTAGGATCTTGATAATTAGGTGTGCCGTATAAGCTTTGATTAAAATATCCCAAGGTAATGTCGGGCATCAAACGTGAACGTTCCACATTTTTAGCCGCTTCAGCAACTTGTACCTGTTGAGTAAAATAACGTAATGCCGGATTGCCGTTTACAGCAGCTGAATCCGCACCAATTAACAGCGTTCTTTTATCAAGAGTAATCCCCTGGGTGGTAATATCATCATTCGTGTTCAGCAGTGTTTTAAGTTGATTCTGATAAATGATAATATCTGCATCATTCTGTGCAATTAATGTCCGAATTTCATACAGCTGGCTTTCAGCAGTAGCTTTTTCCAACGCATTGCTTTCTCCTGTTCGTAAGCGAAGATCTGCTGACCTAAGGAAGACAACAAAAATGCTATCCTGCTTTAGTAAAAAAGTTCTGCGTGCTTTTGAAAATTGCAATGCATAGTATGCAGTTTTAACATTTCGTATCAATTCATTTTCTGACATGTCCTTATTATATTCTGCACTTTTAAGTGCAGCATTGTAATACTGAGCTTGTCTGTGCATAGTAGTAGGGAATGGTATTGTTTGTGAAATCGTAAAGTTATTGTCATTGTAATAACTATTATACTGCCCATACATAAGAGTAGCGCTCGTCTTTCCTATATCCGTTGATGTCCCTTTTAAATTTTTATTATAATCAACGTTATACTGAGCTGCTTTTATACTATAATTATTTTGCACAGCAGTTTGCATTGCCTGTTCCAAAGAAAGGATTTGAGGAGCCTGCGCTTTTAATAAGCTTGGCATTCCCATCATAAATAGTAGAGGCACTAGTATTACAGCAACTTTAGGAGTCTTAAATTTGAATCCATTTTCAGACAGGATATACAACACGGGCAATACTAATAAAGTAAGTAATGTTGCAGACAATAATCCTCCAATTACAACAGTTGCCAAAGGCTTTTGTACCTCAGCTCCAGACCCATGAGACAATGCCATAGGCAAAAAGCCTAGGGAAGCAACTGTCGCAGTCATAAGAACGGGTCTTAATCTTGTTTGGGTTCCTTTTAATATAATATCTGTTAGGTTAGTTAAACCCTCTTTCTTAAGACTATTAAATTCACCTAATAAAACGATGCCGTTTAATACTGCTACTCCAAACAAGGCAATGAAACCTACACCTGCCGAAATACTGAAAGGCATATCACGCAACCATAAGGCAAACACACCACCAATAGCAGAAAGAGGGATAGCTGTAAAAATCAGAATGCTTTGCTTAAAGGAATTGAAAGTAAAATACAGCAATATAAATATGAGAGCCATTGCAATAGGTACAGCTACAGATAAGCGAGCTTTAGCTTCTACTAAGTTTTTAAACTGTCCACCATAGGTTAAATAGTATCCTGAAGGAAGTTTTAATTGCGCTTGTACTTTATCCTGTATCTCTTTAACAATACTTTCAACATCTCTTCCTCTAACGTTAAATGCGACTGTAATACGTCGTTTTGTATCATCACGCTGTATTTGATTTGGACCTACTTTAAAGCTTATTTCTGCAATCTGGCTCAACGGAATTTGATGGCCATCAGCAGTTGTTACAAATAAGTTTTGTACATCTTCAATGCTCTGACGGTTTTCTTTATTCAACCTTAATACCAAATCAAAACGTCTTTCACCTTCATATATAACACCTGCTGACTCGCCAGCAAAAGCTGTACTTACAATTCGATTCATCTCCTCAATGTTTAAACCAAATTGTGCTACCTTATCTCTATCAAATTTTACAAGTATTTGTGGTAATCCTGTTACCTTTTCGACATACAAATCTTTAGCACCATTGATTGTCTGTATGATTTTACCGAGTTGATTTGCTTGTTGTGTGAGTATATCCAAATCCTCACCATAAATTTTGATAGCTACATCCTGTTTTGCCCCGGTCATGAGTTCATTGAATCGCATCTGTATAGGCTGCTGAAAACCAAAATTTACCCCAGGAATATCTTCTAACGCTTCCTGCATCTTATTGGCCAGCTCATCGCGTGTGGTTGCACTTGTCCATTCATCCTTATCTTTTAGTATGACCATCAAATCACATGCTTCAATGGGCATCGGATCAGTGGGGATTTCTCCGGCACCAATTTTTCCGATTACTTCCTTCACTTCATTTGGAAATTGTTTTGTTAAAATTTCTCCAGCTTTTAAAGAAGCATCTACTGTTTCCATCATTGAACTTCCAGTTAGTACACGAGTTTCAACGGCAAAATCACCTTCATCTAATGTTGGTATAAATTCACCACCCATATTCATGAAAATAAATAAGCTCACTGCAAAAAGCAGGAGGGATGTTAATACCACAGCTATTTTTCTTTTGATGGCAAAATGAATAGCAGGGGAATAAATTTTGTAGAAAAAATCCATCATCTTATCTGAAATATTTTTCTTATGAGATGGGTTTTTACTTAAAAGCAATGCTGAAATCATTGGCACATAAGTAAGAGACAATATGAAAGCACCTAATATTGCAAAGGCTACTGTTTGCGCCATCGGTTTAAACATTTTACCTTCAATACCAACAAGAGCAAGAATTGGAAGATATACAATGAGTATAATGATTTCTCCAAAAGCAGCAGAGTTTCTGATTTTGGAAGCGGATTCAAATACTTCGTTGTCTAACTCATCTTGAGAAAGCTTATGAGTGTATCGCTTGCTTACAATATGATGTAAGGTTGCTTCTACAATAATTACAGCTCCATCAACGATTAATCCGAAATCTATTGCACCTAGAGACATTAAGTTTCCTGAAACCCCAAAAAGATTCATCATAGAAAGTGCAAATAGCATTGCTAATGGTATGACAGATGCTACTACTAAACCAGCACGAAGATTTCCTAAAAATAAAACAAGTACAAAAATTACTATAAGAGCACCTTCAATCAAGTTTTTAGATACTGTATGAATTGCTCTATTAACTAAATTTGTTCTGTCAAGAAAAGCTTCGATCTCAACACCTTCAGGAAGCGTTTTTCTTATCTGCTCAATTCGTTCTTTAACGTTGCCTATTACTTCATTCGAATTAGCTCCCTTAAGCATCATAACAATCGCACCTACCACTTCACCATCGTTATTCCTTGTCATAGCTCCATAACGGACGGCATGTCCAAATTGTACTACAGCTACATCACGAATAAGAATGGGGGTGCCATTGTTTGTATTTTTCACTACTACTTTTTGAATATCTTCTATTGAAGTAGCAAGACCTTCTGTTCTTATAAACCAAGCGTTTGGTTGCTTATCAATATAAGCTCCGCCCGTATTTTGATTATTTGTTTCTAAGGCTGAAAAAACTTCTCCTATCGTAATATTCATACTACGCAGCTTATCCGGATTTATTGATATTTCGTATTGTTTTACAAACCCTCCGAAACTACTTACATCAGCTACACCTTTCGTTCCCAATAATTGTCTTCGTACAATCCAGTCTTGAATCGTACGGAGTTCCATTGGAGTATATTTGTTTTCGTAGCCTTTTTTAGGATGTATCACGTATTGATAAATTTCCCCTAGGCCAGAACTTACCGGCCCCATTTCAGGGACACCAACACCTTTAGGTATTTGATCGGTAGCAGATTTCAGTCTTTCTGACACCTGTTGTCTTGCCCAGTAAATATCTGTTGCATCATCAAAGACAACTGTTACTACTGATAGCCCAAAGCGGGAAATAGAACGCACTTCTATTAAGCCAGGTATGTTAGCCATGTTAACTTCTACAGGAAATGAAATTAACCTTTCCACTTCCTGGGCAGCCAGTGATGGACTTGAAGTGATTACTTGTACCTGATTGTTTGTGATGTCAGGTACGGCATCAATAGGCAGCTTTGTTGCTGACCAACATCCCCAAATAATTAATGCCAATGTAAAGACACCAATTATGAGTTTGTTTTTTATTGAGAAATGAATGATTTTATCAAGCATGATGTTTTATTTAAAATGGTAAAGCACATAATGACTAATTCTAATTATTATTGCCATGATTAAAATTATGCATATGCATATAATAGCTATAATTTTAACCACACCTAAAAAGGTTAAAGGCTTGCCCTTAGACTTTTTTGTTGTCATGTAAATTAAATAATAGATTGAGCGTACTTATGCATAAACATAGGCTAGCTAAGAAACTTAATTTAATTGGGATTTAGGAAAGGGCAATTTTAGGCGGCTGCCAGAAGGAATAGTAATAAGAGGAAATAAACTCTGAGCGGTAAAAGAAAACAAAAAATGGTGTATTTATTTTAACCTCATCTTTAAAATAAATTTTTGCTATTGTCAATAAAAAACCTGAACACCCGCAACAAGAGCAGACGCAAAAAGGCGAACATAAATCTGTTTCATCTTCACTATGATCATGATTTTTATCTGAATATGAGTTATTAGATTTCATTTCCTGACACGTAATAGCATCAGGGCATGGCATTGTCGTCAATGCTATTATGTATAGGCTTAATATGGATAACCAGAATCTCACTAGGTAAATCTATAGAAATAAGAGTAAAATCCCAAAAATGTTCTATTTAGTTAATGAAATGTTTGTAAATACAAATATAACATCGTAATATTACGATATGGGATTAACAAAAACAGATAATTTTAATACAGCTCAAAATAGAACGGCTGTTTTGATGAAAGCATTGGGACATCCTGCACGAATTGCCATACTCGAGTTCCTAATTAAAAAGAATGCATGTATCTGTAATGATATTGTTGAAGAATTACCACTTTCTCAGGCAACTGTATCTCAACATTTAAAAGAGCTAAAGGAAGCAGGGTTGATAAAGGGAGACATCGAAGGCAAGAGTATTTGCTATTGCATAGATGCTAAAGTCTGGAAAGAAGCTCAGAAAATATTTAATAAATTATTTGATGCATATAAAGGGGAAAGCTGTTGTTAACCCTTTTTTTGCATTCTATCATCGCAATATTACGCTAAATAAATATAGATATGAAAAATAATAATCAAGATGTAAAAGAAATGGTTCAGCAGAAATACTCCGAGATTGCAAACCAATCAAAAGTACAAAACGAAACCAGTTGTTGCGGTGCAGGAAGCTGTGGCACATACACCATCATGAGTGAAGACTATTCAGGATTGGATGGATATAACCCAGATGCAGATTTAGGTCTTGGTTGCGGACTTCCTACGGAGTATGCTAAGATAAAGAAAGGGGATACAGTTGTTGACCTGGGCTCAGGTGCGGGTAATGATGCCTTTGTAGCAAGAACGTTAACAGGTGAAGAAGGTGAGGTTATAGGAATTGATATGACGGAAGCCATGATTCAGAAAGCTAAAGGAAATACTGAGAAGTTGGGCTTTACAAATGTAGCATTCAGATTGGGTGATATTGAAGATATTCCATTGTCTTCTAAACGTGCAGATGTTGTTGTAAGTAATTGTGTAATGAACTTAGTACCTGATAAGGCAAAGGCTTTTTCAGAGGTATTTAGAATATTAAAGCCACTCGGACATTTTAGTATTTCAGACATAGTGTTAAAAGGCGATTTACCTGATGCGATAAAAAAGGAAGGTGAAATGTACGCAGGGTGTGTATCAGGAGCGATAAAGAAAAGCGAGTATTTAGGAATATTAGCTGAGCAGGGATTTGTAAATATCACAGTTCAAAAGGAAAAGGAAATTATCATTCCTGTAGAAGTGCTGTCACAATATTTATCTCAGGAAGAAATAAATAGCTATAAAGAAAAAGGTATGGGTATCTATAGCATCACGGTATATGCTGAAAGACCCGATGCTTCTTGTGGATGCGATCCGAGAGCAACATGTTGCTAATTAATTTATAAAAATGAAACCAAAAATAAAATGTCACCAATAATCGAGCAATACATTTTAGAAGCAGTAAAATCATTTGATACCATTTCAGAAGAAAGAAAGAGCGTATTAAAAAAGATAAGTGCTTATGTGCAAAAAAAAGTAAGTGAAGGAAAAGCAGCCGAACTCATTTATATCTGTACACATAATTCAAGAAGAAGTCATTTGGGCCAGATATGGGCAAAGGTTGCAGCAACCTATTATGGCTTTAATAATGTAGAAACCTATTCAGGAGGAACAGAAGCAACAGCATTTAATCCGAATGCCATAAAAGCAATTGAAACGATTGGATTTACTGTAACAAATGAAGATGGCAAACCTAATGCTGTGTATTCGGTTCAGTTTGGTGATGCTAAAATTGTAATTGAATGCTTCTCTAAAAAATACGACGATAAAGCAAATCCGAAGCAAGGCTTTTGCGCTGTTATGACGTGTACAGAAGCAGACGGTGCTTGTCCGTATATTGATGGAGCAGAAGTTCGGGTTTCAACGCCTTATAATGACCCTAAAGCTTTTGATGAAACGCCTCATCAGGATGCTAAGTATTTAGAACGAAGCAAGCAGATTGCAACGGAATGTTTGTATGTTTTTTCTCAAATCAATTAATAATGAACAACTCTAATCCTGCACAACGAAAGAAATTAGGTTTCTTAGATCGTTACTTGACGTTATGGATTTTCCTAGCAATGGCAATAGGAGTAGGGATAGGATATTTTATACCTAATACTCCATCATTGATAAACTCTTTTCAATCTGGCACAACAAATATTCCTATTGCAATAGGATTAATTGTTATGATGTATCCTCCCTTGGCGAAAGTAAAATATGAAGAGATTGATAATATATTCGACAATGTAAAAGTATTGTCGTTGTCTCTTTTTATAAACTGGATTGTTGGACCTTTATTAATGTTTGTACTTGCTATTACGTTTCTCTCGGATTATCCGGAGTATATGGTAGGTTTAATATTAATCGGTATTGCCCGATGCATTGCCATGGTTATTGTTTGGAATGAGCTGGCTGATGGAAATAGAGAATATGCAGCAGGTTTGGTTGCATTGAATAGTATCTTTCAGGTACTGTTTTATAGTGTGTTGGCATGGCTTTATATTACAGTACTTCCGCCATATTTCGGCATAAAGGGAATTGAAATTAATATTGGTTTTCTGGAAATTGCAGTGAGCGTATTTATCTATCTCGGAAATCCTTTATTAGCAGGATTTGTTTCCAGATATGTATTGATAAAAGTAAAAGGAAAAGACTGGTACGAACAAAAATATCTTCCGTTCATAAGTACGATTACCTTAATTGCATTATTATTTACAATTGTAGTTATGTTTAGTTTGAAAGGAGAGTTGATTGTCCAGCTACCAATGGATGTTTTAAGGATTGCTATTCCTTTAACGATTTATTTTGCTCTAATGTTTATTGGAACATTTATAGCTGGGAAGTACATTGGTGCCGATTATTCTAAAAATGTAGCACTTTCATTTACCGCAGCCGGAAATAACTTTGAACTGGCTATTGCCGTTGCTATCGCTATTTTTGGAATAAATTCAGGGCCGGCATTTACAGGAGTGATTGGGCCGTTGGTTGAAGTGCCAGCTTTGATATTGTTAGTGAAGGTGGCATTTTGGCTAAAGAAAAAATTATATAGATAATCTATTCTATTTATTAGGGATTTTTTATTCTATATAACTCCAATTAAGGTAATTGAAATGTTTTACCTATGTTTTACCCACAAAAAAAAGAGTCACAACTTTCGTTGTAACTCTTTGATCATTAAGCGGAATTGACGGGACTCGAACCCGCGACCTCCTGCGTGACAGGCAGGCGTTCTAACCAGCTGAACTACAACTCCAATGGTTATCTATTTTTATTCTGATTGTGTCAACTTTCTGCATTTTCAAGGAGCGTTTCCCCTTATTGCGATGCAAAGGTAGCATTTAATATTATATACTCCAAACCTATTTCTGAAATTTATTAACATTTTAATTCTTTCTTATCTGCTAGCAACAAAAACCGTTTGTTTTAGTATTTTTGTAGCCTAAACTATTATATGTAAAAACATGTATTTGGATTTTGAAAAACCAATCGCCGATTTAGAAACAAATCTGGCTGAAATGAAGCAAGTGGCATCTGAAAGTGAAGTAGATGTAAGCTCTGCTGTTAAAGCATTGGAAACAAAAATAAAAAGCTTAAAAAAAGATATTTACGGAAACTTAACAAGATGGCAGCGTGTGCAATTATCCCGTCATCCGGAAAGACCGTATACACTTGATTATATTGCCGGTATCACAGATACATTCGTTGAACTGCATGGCGACCGTTGCGTAAAAGATGATTTAGCTATGGTTGGCGGTTTCGGTGAAATCAATGGTGAATCATTTATGATCATTGGTCAGCAGAAAGGCCGTAAGACAAAAGAACGTCAGGTACGTAACTTTGGTATGGCCAACCCGGATGGATACCGTAAAGCATTGCGTTTAATGAAATTAGCGGAAAAATTTAACCGTCCGATCTTAACATTAATCGATACTCCGGGAGCTTATCCGGGTCTGGAAGCAGAAGAACGCGGTCAGGGTGAAGCAATTGCACGAAACCTGAAAGAAATGTTCATGCTGAAAGTTCCGGTAATCTGTATCATAATCGGCGAAGGAGCTTCAGGTGGTGCATTAGGTATTGCAATCGGAGATAAAGTAATGATGCTTGAAAATACCTGGTATTCGGTTATTTCTCCTGAATCATGTTCTTCTATTTTATTCAGAAGCTGGGATTATAAAGAACAGGCCGCAGAAGCATTACGCCTGACAGCAGAAGATATGCTTAAAAATAAACTGATTGATGATATTATTAAAGAACCACTTGGCGGTGCACACCAGGATACAGAGTGGATGTATACAAAAATGAAAAAAGTCATTGGTGAAACATTGGCAAAATTAAATCAACTAAGTCCGGCAGAGCGTATTTCTCAGCGTATTGATAAATTCTCTGCTATGGGTGTAGTAGAAGAAAATGCATGAGACTTTTTGCGATAAACGCAGGAAACTTTAAACTAGACGGGGGAGCCATGTTCGGCGTGGTTCCCAAGTCTATCTGGAATAAATTAAACCCCGCTGATTCAAACAATCTTTGCACCTGGGCAACCCGATGCCTGCTTATTGAAAACGGTAAGCAGCTGGTATTGATCGATACCGGCTTAGGTGATAAACAGGATGAATCATTTTTCAGGCACTATTACCGGGATACTCCGCAAACCTGGGATACATTATTAAAACCGTATGGCTTTCATTCTTCTGACATTACAGATGTAGTATTAACGCATTTACATTTTGACCATGTGGGCGGCGCACTTGAAAAAAAAGGAGATAAGATTGTTCCGACCTTCTCTAATGCGCGCTACTGGAGCAATACACGTCATTGGGACTGGGCAGTTGAGCCGAACCCCAGAGAGAAAGCAAGCTTTCTGAAAGATAATTTATTTCCTTTGCAGGAATCCGGTCAGCTTTATTTTGTTGATACTCAAAATCTGCCCTTTGAGTGGATGGATTTTATTTTCGTTGATGGACATACCGAACAGCAGATGCTGCCGTTGATCACAACACCCGCAGAAAAAAAAATACTGTATGCCGCCGATCTGCTTCCTTCTGCCGGTCATATACCCATGCCGTATATTATGAGTTATGATGTACGGCCATTGGTGTCGATGCAGGAAAAAGAACGCGTTTTTAACCAGGTCTTAGCGGAAGACTGGACTGTTTTTTTGGAGCATGATCTGAGCAATGCCTGTATTTCCCTGCAGCAAACGGAAAAAGGCATACGTTTAAATAACGTATTTCAAATAAGCGATTTCAATTAAAAAAAAGTTAATTTTATTGTATAATATAAAATCAAACACGGTTGATTATGAAAAAGCTATCTATTGTATTGACATGCATTCTGGGAATAGTAATTTCTGTTCAGGCACAAAAAGGATATTTTGGTTTTAGGGTAGGGGCCGCAAATCCAAATTATTACGGCAGTGATTTTTCGGATGCAAAAAGTGCCTCATCTATTTCTCCGATCTGGACACCAACGGCAGGGTTTTATATTAATTCTGAAATCAGTGATTACTTCTGGATCAAAACGGAATTTAATTATGTGAATAGAGGATATACCCATAAAGAAGCTGGTAAAACCTTAAAAACAAATTACTATTGTATTGATGTATATCCGGTAACACCTGCCTTTCATTACAAAGGCGCGCAGATCTTTGCGGGCCCAAGTGTCACATTGCTCGTTGCTTCAAACAGAGATACATTGATAGGTGGGGAAGTTAAAAAGATTGCCGACAATAAATTAGACGGCATCAACCGCTATGATATAGGTATTATGGCCGGTGTTGAATATGAATTTAATTTTGGATTGAATATCGGAGTGCGTATGGTGCGCGGTTTTACTTCGCTGTATGAGCCGGTAAACAGCATACAGACACAATGGTTTAATCAGACATATCTGTTTACGTTAGGCTACAGCATTGGTAAAAAACCTGAATCAAAGTAACGTAAGATTCAGATAAGTTAAAAAAAACGGCAGGTTATCCTGCCGTTTTTTTTGTATAGCAAGCTACCAGATACTATACGTACTTTTTTCAAAACAACCTGTTTTTTGTATTAAACCGGGTATTTTTCATTTTTTAGTATTAGAAAGCCTGATTTTATTTATCCTGAAAATTTTAATTTATAAAAATTATATTCCTCCTGATAATATGATTTTTCCAATATTTAATACTGATATAATTATTGTGTTGAATTAAATTTATTATATGTTGATAAATTAAATTATACTTTTTAAAAACCATTCATTAATTGTCATATTTTAGCAATTGTTAATATTTTAACAAATGATAAAAAATTAATGAAGTATAATTTAATCGATACGTTTATTTTTAATCGCATGTATGTGTGCCTGCTTGCAGCTTTATGTCTGGCCTGTACGTCAGATCCGGCTGTCAATGAAAAGGCCGGAGGGTGGAACAACGTGTTACAATCAATAAAATCGGCCGGATCAGCTTCGGCACCTGAAAAGTTACGTGCGGAAGAATATGTTGCATGGGTAAAAGAACAAAAAGGGATTACATATAACAGTGTTCAAAACGAACAGTTTTTATTAAGCCTTATTTTTAATCCGCCACAGTTAGAAGCGTATTCTGCAGCATTACTAAATGGAGAAAAAGGCGAGAAGGCGCTTTCAAAATATCTTGACATTCAAAAGGGGTATTACTATTGCCTGGCAGAATGTACAATCAAAACAGAGTCAGCATCTGATCCGATTAAAAAAACAGATTTGCTTCAGGGACTGAAACAACAATTAATTGTTGTTAAAAATAACACTGATACATTGCCCAATGTAATTACAGAAGCATTTCCTTCTTATGTAATGAATCAGCCCAACAAATTATTGATCCTGATTCCGGATACAGATTCCTTAAGCAGTTATCAAATTAAGATTCACGGTTCACCATTTCACCTGAACGATTGTCATCTCTATCTTTCAAGTGAAACTATACAGTCATTTCCATTAATTAAATTATAAGAAAATGTTTTTACGATTAGCAAAGCATCAGCGCATAATAGCTTCTTTTCTGTTAATTAATTTTTTAACATTCTTTATTCCGATTCAAAGCAAAGCTTTGTCGTCAGGCCCATCACAGCCAGAAACGCAGCAGTTTGCTCCTGCCGGAATGGATGACATGGTTGACCCGTTTACGGGCGACTTCAGTTACAACATTCCGTTAATGGATGTAGGCGGCTATCCGATCAATTTAAATTATGCCTCCGGTATTACACCCGATGCTGAAGCTAGCTGGACAGGCTTGGGCTGGAACTTAAATGTAGGGGCCATCAACCGTTCTGTGCGTGGCTTGCCCGATGATTTTGGCGGCGATGATATACGTACGGATTTTAATGTTGCGCCCAACGAAACTTATGGAACGAAAGTAAGTGTAGGGATCAGGTTTTTTGATGCGAAAGTAGATAAACTGGTACGGGCTAATTTAGGTGTAAATGCGAACATATTTTACAATACCTATAATGGAATCGGAATCAGTGCCGGAATCAATCCATCAATTTCTTCAGGATCCGGTACAAAAGACGGTCTTGTTGGAAATTTAGGTGTTTCGTTACAGGCGGGATCTGAATCAGGACTTGATATTTCACCCACATTAGGAATAAGCAACACAGAAGATAACGGCAAAAAAGAACAGGGCTTGAATGCATCCATTGGTTTCCCGTTCAACACCCGCGAAGGGTTAAAAGGCATGACGATTTCTGCCGGTTACAGTCCAAGTTCAAAATCAAGTTTGTACGGTACTAATTTTGGAGGCAATGCTTTTCAGGGATTTTCGACACCAACCTATACACCAACGATACAGCAAAGTCACCGGAATTTAAGCATAGGTACCAACTTTGCGATTCAATTTTCTAATCCGGTATCTGAACTGGGGAACCTGGGTTTTGAAGGTTATTACAACGGACAATTTTTAAAAAATACAACTACGCACAATCCTGCCTATGGGTATATGTATTCCAGCGCAGGAAGTTCGGACTTGAAACTCTATGATATAAACAGAGAAAAAGATGGTGCCTATCACAAAAAGTATACACAGAATTTACCCGTCACAAATTATACATACGACATTTTTAGTGTCAGCGGCCAGGGTGTCAGCGGAACCTATCGTTTACACCGCGGAGATTTTGGTATTGTTTCAGATCCGGTTGCCAAAGACGAATCCATAGCACCTGCCGGCGGCGTGTCACTTGGATTAGGAGCGAACTCGATTGATGTCGGAGTGAACGGCGCCTACTATAAAACCAATGCAATCTCAGGTAAATGGACAGGTGATAATGGGAATTTTCCAGTATTTAATTCAGAAACCAATCTGAATAACGCAACCAAAGAAGTTGTATATTTTAAAAAAATGGGCGAATCAACGGTTGAAAATGATCTGGTATTTTTAAACGATGTTCAGAAATCAACTGATTTACTGCAATACAATCTGGCCTCATCTGTTTATGGGATTCCTACCAATACCTATGCGAATGCTTCAGCTGTAAAGCAGGTAAACAGCAGAAGCAGCAGACCAAACAAAACTTCAGCTTTTACAACACTAACCGCTGCTGAAGCTTCAAGAGGTGCTGTATTACCGATTCAGAATTATGTAATGAATACGTTTGACTGGATTGATGGCCGCAGCGAAGCAGATAAAAAATTAAATACCTCCAATAAGAATATTGGCTATGTAAAGGATACCTTAAAACGTATTGATAATTTACGAAAAGCCCATCACATTTCAGAAGTGCGTGTGACCGATCAATCCGGATCCCGCTATGTATATGGGATTCCGGCATATAACATCAGCCAGCAGGAAATTACTTTTGCGGTAAATTCTGGCTCAGCGGCTACTAAAAATGCAGCAGTTAATTCAGGACTTGTAAGCTATCAAAGCAGCGATTTAGGAAACAACAACCGTAACGGGCTTGATAATTATTATAATAATATTTCAACTCCTGCCAATGCACATTCCTATCTGCTTACCTGTATATTATCTTCGGATTATGTAGACAGCGATAATATTCCGGGCCCCTCTAACGGAGATTTGGGTACCTACACAAAATTTAATTATTCTAAACTTCCTGTTAATTTCTTATGGCGCACACCGATGTCAGAAAGCGAACGTATTGCAAGTTTCAGTGAAGGCATGAAAGGAGATAACCTGGATGATAAAGGAAATATTATTTACGGTGAAAAAGAAGTATGGTATCTGCATTCGATTGAGACACCCACACACGTGGCTGAATTTCATCTGAGTCCACGTCTGGATGGCTTTGGCGCAGAAGGTCTGGATGGGAAAATCGGAAATACCGCGCTGATGAAGCTGGATAAAATTGTTTTATATGCAAAAGCAGATAAGCTGAACTCAAGTGCAGAGCCCATTAAAACAGTATACTTCAGCTATAGCTATAAACTTTGTCCGGGTACAGTAAACAGTAAATTTGATGCAGCATTAAATCCGGCAAAAGGAAAATTAACGCTTGAAAAAGTATGGTTCACCTATGGCGGTTCTAAAAAAGGAGTATTGAATCCATATGTATTTACATACGCAGATCAGGATTTTGATGGTAACATGGATGCTGCATTGAATCCATCTTATTCACATCTGAATTACGATCGCTGGGGTACGTATAAATTCAATAATCTGCCGGGTAACAGTGAGAATAAATTACCCAATGGTGTATTCCCGTATACCGATCAGCAGAATAAAAGTGCTGTTGATAATAATGCCGCCGTATATGCCTTGTCAACAATTCAGATGCCAACAGCAGGTACCATGCATGTAGTATACGAATCGGATGATTATGCTTATGTGCAGGATAAAAAAGCCATGCGTATGTATACCATTGCAGATGAATCAGATGTTTTGTTTACAAATGCATTTGATCAGAAAAACTTTATCACAATAAATCTGGGTGAAGGATTTATTCCGAAAACATCGAACCGTAACCAGGAGTTTCAGGATCTGTATATAGGTGCTACGGAGCTGATGTATTTTAAAGTATTGATGAATGTAATCAATCCGTCCATTACCACAAGCAAAGCACGAACGGAGTATGTGCCAGGCTATGCCGAAATTGATAAGGGAAGCTGCACACTCGATGAAAGTAGTCTGCAGGGTAATAAATACACGAAAGCTAAAATCGTATTTCAGAAAGTTAAATCCGGAGGGGTCGTTGTAAATCCTATTTCACGGGCTGGATGGATGTTCGCTAAATTAAATCTGGGCAGAGAATTAAAAGGGTTAGGCAATGCCAAAGATGCCGGCATGGAAACCATCATGCTTGCACTGATCTCCCAGATCTCAAGCGTGGCAACTGTTTTCGCCGGCTATACATCTGAAATGATTGCCAAGCAGCATTCCAATCAGATCGTTCCCAAGGAGTCGTACGTGAAATTGTTAGAACCCGATCAGATCAAACTTGGCGGCGGTCATCGGGTGAAAGCCATTATTATGTCTGATAGCTGGGCATTGATGAAATCTGTAAAAGAGAATCAGCAACCGGGTCTGGTAAAACAAACATCCTATTACGGGCAAACATACAGCTATACAAAAAACGAAAATAACAGAACAATAAGCTCCGGTGTTGCAGCATATGAACCGATCATGGGAGGAGATGAAAACCCATTCCGTAAACCTGTATTTGTTGAAGAAAAAATTCCGCTGGCTGCCAACAATACCCATTTCCTGGAAGAACCTTTTGGTGAATGCTTTTTCCCGGCGCCAACTGTGGGGTACAGCAAGGTTGTTGTTACACCGGTTAAACTGACGGTTGCAAACATTCAGAATAAAAATTATACCGTAGGTAATGGTACTGGCCGGGTAGAGCAGGAGTTCTATACAGCTAAAGATTTCCCGACCTACACTGAGCGTACCAAGATTATTAAAGCCGGGTTGAATCCGAATATGATTTCCAAATTCATGCGGTTTGCATCTACAGATTTAGCTACCTGCACACAAGGATATTACATTGAAACAAACGATATGCACGGCAAACCAAAATCCAAACGTGTGTATCCTGAAATTCCTGTCAATTCTCAGGAGACAAATCCACAGCCCATTTCAGAGGTTGAATATAAATACAAAACGTTGGGCGGTAAATTAGATAATCAGGTTAAAACCATAAATCCGGATCTCACAATTCCTGCTGCAACAAGTACTTTAGGTGTTGATGTTGATGTAGTGAATGACCAGCGCGAATCTACTTCTACAACAGAAGGAGGCGGGTTTAGCGGCCATTTAAAAACAATCGTAATCTTTATTCCTTTGCCAGTTCCTACGGGCTTCCCGGATGTTGGGGATGAACTTGTTCAGTTCCGTTCTGTTGTTACAACCAAGGTTGCCAACAGGTATGGTATACTGGAGGAGACCATTGCAAAAGATAACGGCGCAAGTATTTCAACGAAGAACCTTGCCTGGGATGCAAAAACAGGAGAAGTGATTTTAACTTCCTTGCAAAATGAATTTCACGATCCGATCTACACCTTTAATTATCCTGCACACTGGGCATATACGCGTATGAGCCATGCAAGTGAAACAGAAGGAATGAGTTTTTCAAAAAACTATTTTGATACACACACAGGCTTATTTAAAGATGGAGATGAATTGATTCTTGATACGGGCATAAAAGCGTTTGTTAATAAACCGGATATGTCAACGGTGCAGGTTATTAATAAGAATGGTGTTCCTGTAAGCTTTGCACGTGCCAAAGTAATCCGGTCAGGAGCACGTAATATGCCTTCGGCACCCATTGGTACGGTTGTGACATTAACCAATCCGATGCAGGGTAATGTAGTTGAATTCAATAATGTTATTAACGCGGGTGCATCGGAATACAAAGAGACATGGAAACGTATGGGCTGCGACTGTGAAGATGCAACTAAAAGTACCAATCCCTATATAACCGGCGTAAAAGGAAACCTGCGTCCGTACAGATCATGGACGTATTTAACCGACCGCTACCAGCGTTTGGTGAATAACCAGATGAACATCCGTACAGACGGATTTTATAAAGATTTTGCTACGTTCTGGCAATACAAACAAAACGGTTTATTGGGTTTACCCGATAATGTTGCTGCAACCAAATGGCAGTATGTAACAGAGATTACAAATTACAATCCACTAGGGCTTGAAATTGAAAATAAAGATGCGCTTGGCCGTTATTTAATGGCACAATATGGCTATGGGCGTAAGCTTCCCGTTGCTACATCAAATAATTCTCAGTACAGAGAATCGGGTTTCGATGGTTTTGAGGATTACGATTACGGAGATTGTATTGATGATCACTTCAGCTGGAGAAATGCAAAAACAAGTGTGACCGAAGCGGAAGCGCACACCGGACGTAAGTCTATCAAAGTTGGTTCAGGCCAGAAGCTGGAAATAAAGAAAGTGATTTTACCTTGCGAATAAGGAGATATAAAAGATATTTATATGAAACGTTATTTAGTTTTTATTTTATTTAGTTTTATAATTTCGGTACAAGGAATTTGTGGTGATAATTATATCCGGATCAATAATCCAACTACACAATATAACTATGACAATTATGTTAATCTGCCTATGGCTATCAGTGTTGTTCCTAACGGATTCGGTTCCAAGATACCTGTAAAAGCCCGTGTCAATATTGTACTTCCGGCAAGCATGACATGGAATACAGGCTATGGCGCGAACACAACCACAAGTGTAGTTATAAGCCCGGCTACTTTTTCCAGTCAGACAATTTCCTTTGACTGCAGCAATTTATATGAAGGGAAATCACCGCAATCAACCGGATTTACATTCTCCGTAAATAATATCTATATAAATACACCCACAACACCAGTATGTTCAAATGTCAATGCGCAAATTGTAGCTAAGGTGTCTTTTTATGATGCGGATGGTGTGGAAATTTTTCCATCCGATATAAGTTCCGTCACCAATACATATGCTTTTACACTGTTGAAACAATCAACAGATATTGACATTCTTCTTTATAAATACAGCGATGCGGATTATGTAAATGCCAATGATGTTTTCTATGTAGAATTTTATTACACATCATATAGTATAAATCCTCAGCTCAGTGACAATATTTCTTTGGAATCCAATCTGGCAATAGTTAAAATTGAACAAATTTATGATGTTGAATCTTTGCCCAATGAAAATGTTCCATTTACGGCTTCCTCTAACGTGTACAGCTTTTCACGGGATCAAAGTTACAACCGGAGATTTTTCAGGGTATACATCAAGCCCGTAACAACGGTTGGTACGGTAGATTTAACTTTTAAAATTAAAGTTACTCCTGTAAGGGTAGCCGGTTCATGTGCTGAACCCGGATACGAGGTATCCTATAATAAATCCTTAACCTCACTGGTTGATGCAAGCGCTTTATATACGTATCCGAGAATTCAGTTTCAAAGTACATATGTATATTCTAATATCTGTCAACCGGATTTTAATGTAAATTTTTCAGTGGATAATATTTATAATAATGCCCTGAATACGAATTCTTATATTGAAATTCTGAATGATAAAAATACGGAATTTACAGGGTTGAATATATTATCACCTAGTCTTTCCCAATATGTAAATAGGGTAGTATTTAAATATTGCAGCAGTACTACATTGCTTACAAAAACAAAAAACAGCTCGGGAGTGTTTGATTTTTCAACGGTTGATAAAAAGCAAATTGAAAAAATCTATTTGTATTTTGATAGCGGCATACCTGCCAATGATTTTTTAAATCTAACGCTGAGTTTAAAAAGCACTGCTGTTGCAAACCAATGCGGTGAAACAAACCGGCTTGTTTTTAATCTGAGAAGAAAAGATACCGATGCGTTGTTGTCATCAAAAACTATAGGTGTTTCCTTTGATCAGAATATCGCTAATACACAGGCTCAGATATATGTTTCTCCATATGGAAAAACAGTTAGTCCGGGTGAAACATACAGCTATATACTGCAGTATAATCCGGGCAAAGATGACACACCTCAGTATAAAATTTCCTTTCCTAAAAATAATCATTTTGATTTTGACAGAAGCATACAGCCACAGTTCAGTATAGATGGTGTTGTTTTTAAAAGCTTACTTCAATTCAAGGCTGATTACGGGCAGGCATCTCTTAGCTATACCTATTCAGGTGACTTAAAAAAATTAATTGTTACAGGAGTTAATTTACCACCAACATTAACGGGTTGTCAGTATACACTTAAATCTATTTTTGTAAAGATACCTGTGAAAGTTGTAAGTAAACCAACTAATGGAACCTACTGGGAATATGCTAATCTGATCAATAATAATAACGTTGATTTAAGTATAGGGTACCCTTATTACACAAACTATAATTCAGATTCGAAACTGAACGCATTATTGACAGCGTCCTGCGATGCAGGTATTTTGAATGATACATCCATAACTATAAAAAACAACGATGCATTTTCCATGCAGTTAACAGGGGAGAATCGTTCGGGTAACTCCTATGAGCAAACTCAGATCTTATTTACATTAAGTCTTCCAAGAAGTGATGTTGATTTTGATCATTCTTCATTACTTGCAAATGTGTATACCGATAATGATGTATTTAAGACAGTCTTAACTGCTCCATCAGTTGTGTATATATCAGCAGATAATTCTGAATACACTACTATTCAGCCTACATCTACAAAAGTGCGCTTGTCTTATACAGCCTCTCTGGCAGCTTACGAAAAGATCCGCATCTTTCTGACTTTTCCGGGAAATAAAACATATACCAATACTGTTAGCATGAAATTTACCTTTGATATTGCTAATCTTCCTGTTTCCTCTAACCTGACAAATACATATATCGGTTCTAAATCCGATTGTGAACCGATCAGTTGTTCTGAGTGTATTACTTCTTTTTCTCCTAAAGCTGGAAAGTATGTAGTGTCGGCCTGGGTGAAGGAAACATTTACCGGTAATTCACCTGGTACTTACGACCATTCAGGTATAAAAATTAATTTTAATAATGATGCCATAACCAATATTCCGTTATTCCGTCCAACGGGCCCTGTTGTTGACGGCTGGCAGCGTATTGAGGGTGTGTTTGAGATCCCTGACATTGCCCGTAATATTCAGATTGTACTGGTGAACGAACAGACTGTTGAAGGCATAGACGTATTCTTTGATGATATCCGTATTCACCCTTTCAACAGCAACATGAAATCGTTTGTATACGATCCGTCCACACAGAAATTAACGGCAGAACTCGATGAGAATAATTTTGCTACCGTTTATGAATACGATGATGAGGGCATTCTGATCCGGGTAAAAAAAGAAACCGAGCGTGGTGTTATGACAATTAAAGAGACACGCAGCAATCAGAGTAAAGTGCAGTCAAATAAAATTAAATAAACATTATTTTAAGCGCATACGCGAACCGATATTTTATACAGCAAATGAAACGGATACTAGTTACTGTTTTTTTATTCACGATCGTCTTAGGTGCGTGGGCACAAAAAGAAGAATTGAAACAACGTTGTGCAGCATATGAACAGCTGTTGTTGTCAGATAAAAATTTTCATCTGAAATACACCTTAACAGTTGCCAGCAGAGCAGATAGTGTAGAGAAGATGGATTTTGATCTGTATAAATCCAGAGACAAAGATTATATAAAGATGGGAGATGCACAGGTTGTGATCCATGACGGAACATTTTTACTGGTGGTAAATCATGAAGTTCGTACGATCCGCTTCAGTGACGACAGCTCTAATCTGCAGTCAAAAAACATGCTGGTCAGTAACTTTGTATCGATCATAGACAGCAGTAATTCGATTGCCTATACGGCTAAAGATAATCTGTTCACCTATGCACTTTCTTTTCCTAAGGATTATGGATACGAATCACTTGAACTGGTTTTTTCCAAAAAGACTAAAAATCTGGTAAGCATCTATGCCGTATTTTCTCCGGATTATAATGCAGAAATGAAGTATATCCAGGTGGCATATCAGGAACCTGATTTTAAATGGACACCTGCTGCAACGTTTCCGGATACGGAAACATACATTACCAGACTTAACGGGCGGTATGTGATCCAGGAAGCATTTGATAATTACAAAACGTATTAAAAATTGATATAATGAACAATTTTAAGATAAGGGCTTATATGAAAAGAATCATATTTTTCATGGCATTACTATGTTCGGTTACAGCGTTTTCAAAGAGTGATACCAAATATGGTGAACTTAAAAATGCGGCATTAGTTACCGGTAATTCGGTAGCGGTAGCGGGTTCCCGTTATACACCGGCAGGACTTATACCATTAAATACACGAAACTTCTGGGTGGAAGACTCATATGGGCTGGTGAAACTTTCACTGCCTGTAGGTGCACAGACAACTTCAGGATCAGCAACGGTTGTTGTAAAAATTACCTATAAAACAGAAGGTGCCACAGTATATGAAACAACGGTTGAGAATAACGTTTCTCTAACCGTTAATGTAGATAACGTTACAGCCATGGCCACAGACGCGTCATACTATCTGGCTAAAGGAGCGCACAACATCGTGGTTGAAGTTATTTCGGTTTCCAATACAGCTAATTTCAGCGATCTGACCCTGTGTGCTTCTGTTGTGACACAAAGCTTTGATAAGTTAACATTTTCAGATATTCCGCAAGGACTTGCGCACAATACAGTCTTAACTGCAGGCGGTAGCTTACCTGTATTCTGGACCTCTGTTCCACAGGCTGAATCTTATGAACTGGAATGGACCTACATTTCAAATCAGGGCAATGCAATTGGGGAGATCAAAACATTTGCGGAAATAGAGATCCCGCGTTTTTATTTCAGAAACAACAGTTCCCGCGTTGTGGTAAGCGATACATTGTATCAGATTCCGCTGGTGTATGAAGCAGGATATATTTTGTACCGTGTACGTGCGGTGGGCAAAGCAGTAGTTAACAGTACGCCTGTATGGACGAAATCCAACTGGACATACCTTGATAATGGATCTGTTACATCACCTACGCTTACACATACCTATCCGGTTTCAAATGCCTATTTATACAGTGGCCTCGAAAATAATCTAAACTGGCAGTCGTCGTTAAGTTTTGCTGAAGAAGGCAAACATAAGGTAGTGGTGAGTTACCACGATGGTTCTTCGCGCAACCGCCAGGCTGTAACCCGTATCAATACAGACGGCCGTGCAGTTGTTGGTGAAACATTGTATGATTTTAACGGTCGTCCCATTATTCAGACCTTACCTGTTCCGGTTAAAAAAGATTCTCTTGGCTACTATCCGAATTTCAATGTTGTAGACGGACAAACCAGTATGCACAAAGAAGATATTACAAATATTAATCCGGCTACCTGTGATCCTGCCGGTGCAAAATTTTCAACCACCACAGGTGCTTCCAATTACTATTCACCAGCCAACAGCTTCGGAACAACTGGCAATACAGGGGCTGATATTATAAATAAAGAACTGATTCCGGACGCAAAAAAATATCCGTATGCACAAACGGTTTATACACCCGATAACACCGGGCGTATTGCAGCTCAATCCGGAATGGGCGAGTCTAATTTTTTAGGCAGTACACACGAAACAAAATACATGTATGCTACGCCTTTGCAGGCAGAATTATGCAGACTCTTCGGAACACAGGTTGGTAATGCTGCACATTATAAAAAGAATGCTGTTATTGACCCCAACGGGCAAGTGAGTGTTTCTTATCTTGATCTGGATGGAAAAGTTATTGCAACTGCGCTTGCGGGCGGCTCTCCGGATAATGTAAAAAGTCTGGGAAATGCCAATACCAGAAGCATCAACGAAGACCTTATTAAAACAAGTCCGATGAGTAACCTGATGGCTCCGGACAGCTTATCAAAAATATTTAATAAAAAATTCATTGTTACTTCAGAAGGTATTGATTATGATTTTGCTTATAACGGTACGTTTGGATTTTATGACATTCCTTGTAAAAGTGCCGGCAGCTATATGCATATTGATGGCGTAGTAGATGTAACACTTACCTTAAAGGATAAATGCGGAGCAGTTCTTTTTTCTACAACAAGAAGTACAGCTTCAGGAAATACCGGTGCAAAGAAAACTGTTACAATCGATGATATACCTACGAGTGGTTTAAATGAAGGAGAGTATCAGATTACCAAGCAGGCTGTAATCAACGAGGAAAAATTAGCGGCTTATACGCAAAGTTATTTAGCATCTCCGTGTGCTAAAACATTAGCCGATTTTCAGGCAGAAGAGGCTGTTATTAATACTGCCGATTGTAACATGACCTGCCAGACCTGTCAGGCTGAAATCAAACGGTTGAAAGACCTGAATTACCTGACAGATGAGCAGCTGGATGATATTAATGGTTTGTGTGCATCTATTTGCGATACATCCTATGCCTGCCGTGCATCACTGAATGCCATGAAAGTTGATATGAGCCCTGACGGGCAGTACGGGGAAGTGCATAAGAACACGATCACCATGCCTCAGAATACTTTTTCTGTGAATACCTCCGGTGGTTCTAATGTATTTGCAGGACTGGATAATATTGACATCAATCATGAAAATTCGCCCGACAATTCGGAACTGCACCCCGAACTGTTTCCGCTTTCTATTTTTAACCCGAACAACCGCTTACCGCTCGGTTCATACCTGAATGTATTGCAGCCTTTAATGGGTAATTCAAAGGAATACTGGAGGTACCCGGTTGAAATTAGAAATACAGGGGATGTTATTCCGCGTGCAAAAAACTATCAGATATTAAAAGACGCGTCAAACCCGGTTACCCTGGGGGGAAACACTGTATATGAAATTACTGAATATAAAGAAGCAAATGGCGACATCGCTTATGTATATGTGCAGAAGCTTATTGATTATGACAATAACAATGCAGAACGTTTTTTTCCGGAAATTCAGAATACAGCGAAAGCACTGGAGCAATTAACGCCCGTTGATGCAGATCTGAATTTATATAAGATTCCTGTACGGTATTTATTAAATCTTTCCGATTTTATAAATCAATGGAAATCACACTGGGCATATAATCTTTTACCGTATCATCCGGAGTATCCGTATTATGTTGCTTGTATGGCTCAGGCGAAAAGCAATGATTTTGAATATAAAATTTTAAATACCAATCTGGCGGAGGCCCGTGCTCAGGGATTTATAGATCCAACCACAAATCTGCCGACTGTTTTTGAAAAAGAAGGTAGCTCTAACGGACATTTAAAATTACCTCCCGGTACACAGATATTCTATACAGAATACATGAACAATACCATGGAAAACTATTACAATCAAGGTGTTTCTATGGCCATTGTGGCAAACCGTTTGGTACACTGCCCCAATGGTACGCCGGAAACAACGCCTTGCGGTGTTATAGACAAATGTGATAAAACAACTATTGTTACCGAAGAAGAATGGACTACCTACAGAGCGCTTTATATCTCTGCCAAACAGAAATTTTTAAAGAAACTGGATATGATCAAATCGGTGAACCAGGGCTATTACAATGGCTGCATCGGTCATGCGGATTATATACGTTCTCCGGATGCCTGGTATTTTGATATGGTGCGTCCGCAGGTTATAAATGCTACCTATAAATTCTGTCCGCCGTTTAACTGGGCAAGAAACCGATGCGCAACCTGGAACATTGTTAATTATCCGGCTACGATTCCTTCGTACCTGGCACCGAATCAGATCTGTTTCATCGGAAATGCTAAATATTTCAGAAACAAGCAGCAGCATTTTTATCCGTCTGGGATAAGCAATACCTATTCTTCCGAGCAGGCAGGAAACTGTCCGGAGGTAACATACGATGATGAAAATGATCCGAATCATACAAATCCGATTGTTTCTCTTATACCGTGTGCCAGCGACCTCACTGATCTTCAGGATGCAGCCACATTGGATGCCGAACGGTTAAAATATGAACTGTGCGGACTATGCCCGCTGGCATCTGATCTGGAAGCATTGCTGATGCAGTTAAAAAATAATAACAAACTCATTGTTGCTGCAGGTACCAGCGTTTCCTGCCCAAACAGCAGTGTGGTACTTGGGGAATCATTAAAAAGAAAAATTCTTGATGCTGATATTACCAACCCCGTTATTTACTGGAAGTCAACACTGGGATCCGGTAATAAAGTATTAACGGGGATTATTCAGCGCGGATCAACGGATGTATACACCGTTACATTAACAGTGCCCGCAGATAAGCCCTATACATTTGATGATCTTCTTTCTCTATGTTGTCTTACGGTATCAAACACGTCCAATAATGCATTTACCATCAAAGCAACCTTTAAAAAGAATTCAGTATATGCAGATGTTTTACTCACGGGAGTAATTACTACCTTAAACCTGAAGGATTGTGATATTCTGCCTAAGTGTGTATTAACAGATGATGCGAAGAATGTAGCAGACTTTTTGAATATATTATCCGCTTCCGGCCAGCTGGAAACGACTACTCCGGTAGCATTATTCGCAGGTATTGATAATACTTCCAGCGATGACTATACCGCCAATGTTAATAAATATTTCGATGTGGTTTTGTCGATATTGAATATATCTTCAGAAGGAACTTCTCTTGCAAACCTTTCAGCACTGAACCCCAGCTGGTCTGTTTCTACACAGAGTTCAGCCGGACTGTCGGGCAAGATTACCTATTACCTGCCTGGGCCCAATAATACACAAGTTGAAAATAATGTTATGATTCATTTGTCTTACGGTACTGTAATTAGTTCTGTACCACTGACACTGCCTAATGGAAATGCGCATACGTTTCCGGATCGTGCCAGACAGTTTCTTTCACTGGGCCCTGTTCCATATGTGCCATGTACTGGCACACTGTGTAATAAAGAATTCAATGCATCCATGATTTCCATTACAGGCAATCAGTTTGAATCCAGGAAGATACTTATTTATACGCCATCGTTAATACCAGTCAGATGTACGACTGTTATACCGGCTACAGTCAATAGAAAATAATTTTAGTGCACATGAAAATTGATTTTCCTTTTAAAAAATATTTTATGGGTCAGCGTATTATACTGAGTTTGCTTTTAGTATTCAGTTTCACACTCCTTCATGCTCAGAATGTTTGTGATGTTCAGGTCATAACTACGGATGTGAGCTGCAACGGACAGAGTAACGGTACAGCGAAAGTCGTTGTAAACGGACAGGCTTCCGGCACCCCGCAAGGCTGTCTGGCAGCAGACATTGCACCTGCTGCTTATACTTCAAACTGTACACGAAGCTACAGCAGCAATACCGGTGAAGTATTGGTAGGACCCGGAGAGCAGGTTTGCTTAACCAGCAGCAATTTTACCGGCGGTATCCAGGTAACCGGCGGCACACTGGTAATCACAGGCAGTGCCACACCAGCCTACATGAATCTGAACAGCAGCAATCCAAGCTTTACACTTGTTGTTCTGGGTACTGCACAGTTCAGCAGTCTGAATTTATTCGGAAGCAGCACGGTGAAAAATTATGGTACCCTAAAGGTGCCGGGTGTAGGCTTTAACGGAACACTGGAGAACAACGGTACCTTAACTATAACCGGAGACCTCAACATTAACGCGCCTTACGGAAATTTCACGAATAAAGGTACCGTAACCGTATCGGCTAATTTTAATAATTTCAATACAACGTTAAATGGCGGAACAATAGCTGTTAGCGGAACGATCAATAACAACAGCGGAGGTACACTTCATAACCTGTGTACCATCACAGCAGGTGTTGAATGCAATAACAATAAAACCCTCATTAATAAAGGGAAAATTACCGTTACAGGCAAAACGGCATTGAATGGTTCATCGTTGTACCAGGGATATGCAGGTTCTGTTTTAACAACAGGCAGCACAACGATAGATGGTATTGTACAGGGGATGAGCAGCAATTGCGCATCCATTAAAGTAACAAATGGTGCTATTGTAAACAGCTCAGCTGTGTTCTCCGGTAATATCGATTACTGTGCACCTAACGGTACAACCAACACAGGTACATTCAGTTCACCTGCAACAAAGAACTGCAGCTGTACACCGGTATCTGCTACGTATGCATGGCAATCGCCATTAAGCGGTACATCCGACAATGTCAGCAATCTCACAGCCCGCACCTATAGTGTTGTGGTAACACCACAAGGCTGCGCGCCGGTAACAAAAACGTTTACTATTCAGGCGCCGGCAGTACTCGCCGCTGCTGTTACACCAAACGGACTTTCTGCAAGTGTTGCTGTAAGCGGCGGTACTGCCCCGTACAGTTATGTATGGAGCGGCAATCAGAGCACCCAGAGTGCCGCATCGTACGCACTTTCAGGCAACTATACCGTTGAAGTAAAAGATTCAAAAGGCTGTGCCGCAACACAGTCATTCACGCTTACCGCTCCGGTAACCCCTCCGGTCGGAAGCTGCTCAATTACTGTAGTAACGAAGAATCCTACGTGTGCAGGTTCAAATGACGGTTCAGCAACCATTTATCTTAACGGCAATATTCTGGGTACAGGTACCAGCGGTTCCGGTACGCAGACACCTGCCGGCTGCTCTGCCGTGCAGACCAGTACCTACAGTTGTACAACAGGCTGTACACAGACGGTTACAGATAATACGGCTGCTATTAATGTATCTTCCGGACAGCAAGTGTGCCTTACGGCGACAGCCTATACAGGCAACATCAATGTTACTGCCGGTACACTGGTGATTTGTGGTAAGGCAACTCCGCAGAATATTAATTACAACACCAACGGCGCAGCCTTTACCTTAGTAGTAAACGGAGAACTGACACTTTCCAGCTTAAACCTTCCTGCCAACTGTACGCTTAAAAACTACGGTAAAGTTACCTTCCCATACAGTGTAAGCTTTAACGGACGGGTAGAAAACTACGGAACCATGATTGCCGGCGGTGATTTTAACAACAATGCCAGCACGGGTACATTTTTCAACTACGGAACCTTAACGGTGAGCGGGAATGTAAACAATAACGTAAGCGGTACCAACAGCGGTATCTTAACAATAACAGGCAACCTGCACATTAACGGAGGCAGTACCTTTACCAATAACTGTAAGATTCAGGTAGGCAATGAATTTATCAATAATGCAGCTGTAACCAATACCGGATCAATCCAGGTAAGTCAGTGGTCGCGGCTTAACGCCGGCAGCACGCTGAGCCTGGCTGCAGGTACAGCCTTAAATACCCAGCATATAACGCTGGACGGTACTGTAACCGGTGCAGGTTCGTCGTGCAGTGCTATAAAAGTAACAGGCCAGACAATCGTAAACGGTTCGGGTAAATTACAGGGACAGGTATCTCTTTGCATGGGCGCCGGGCCCAATACGTTCACGGGTACGCTTGTATCTCCGGCAAACAAAAACTGTTCGTGCATTTTACAGCCGCTTGAATACAGCAGTCCGCTGTTAGGTATGAATAATCCGTACCAGGGACTTCCGGCCGGTACATACACGGTAACGGTACAGGCAGAAGGCTGTCCGGCAACAGTAAAAACATTTGTGATCAAAGACACAACGGCTATTACAGCAACGGTTGCGGTAACCGACAAAACCGCTACCGTAACGGCAAGCGGTGGCCAGGGCGCGCTGATCTATACCTGGTCGGATGGCACCAGCGGAAGCAGCAATACACATACCTATGTAAATAACGGTACCTACAACGTAACCGTAAGCGATACAAAAAACTGTTCCAAAACACTTACATTCAGTATCCCGGTTACCGGAATACCAAGTACCTGCTGTTCGCAGCTGCAGGTGGAATATATTGCCGTAAATCAGGTACGGTTTACATCAGGCTGTTCTTCTGCCGTAACAGTTCTTAACGCAGCAGGTGCTGCATTGGGTAATGTTGTGACACGCCCGGTAAAGGATAGTACCTTGCAGGTAAAAACAGGAGAAGGGTGCATATTCGAGATTTTTGTTCGCGGTTCAGCTAATCCGGTGTATACCGACAATACCAGCCAGACAAGCAATACACTTGTTGTAACCGCCGTATCCACCCCTGAAGGTTATACCGATAAAAACGACGGAACAATTACCTTAACCATTACAGGCGGAAGCGGGGATTACACAATTGTAAACAACGCAACCACACAGATAAATGGCACAACCATAAACAACCTGCCATCCGGCACCGTACTGGTACAGGTATACGATAATAAAACCGGACTTTCGCAAACGGTTTCTGTATATGTAGGAACAACAGCATCTACTACGTACCAGATTGTACCAACCAGTTATACATCAACAGGTGAAGTAGCCAGCGTAAGTCTGCAGACAGGCAGCGGCGGAACGCCGCCTTCAGGTACCACCGTAAGCTGGTCGATCGGGGGCAGCGGCAGCGGCCCCATACCGATCCCTTCATGGGTATATTCCACCGGTTATGTGAGTGCTACCGTTACAGACGGGAGTGGTTTCACACAGACAATCACAATTCCTGTGGGAACATCTTGTCCAAATACATTTACACCACAGTTCGCTTCCGTTAGTCCAACGTGTTATGGAGGTAACAACGGACAGATATCCATTACAAATCTGCCCGCCAATGCAACGCTGGTCTGGTCGGGTACGCCATATCTTTCAACAGCCAGCAGTGTAACGTCGCTTCGCGCAGGCACCTACCGTGCCTATGTTTTTCTGACATTGTCAAATGGCAATAAATGTCTTACGGGCAGCGGTACTGTATCCGTGAGCCAGCCTGCTAAAATTCACGTAAACGTGGCACAGCAATCAGGTTCTCTCTATGCCGCTCAGGTAACAGGCGGTGTGGGGCCATATACCTATCAATGGTCAAACGGAACACAAATTGCTGCTGCAACCCTTACCGGTGGAAGCTATCAGGTACAGGTGCAGGACAGCAAAGGATGTATCCGCACCACACAGTTATATATTCCGCCGGTATCCTGCGTTCCGGCCATCAGTCTGGATATTACACAGCCAGGCTGCGGCACAGCATCAACCGGTAAGATCACAGCCAGCTCGGCTATTTCCGGTGCAAATTATTACTGGACATCCACAGCACCGGCAACAGCCATCACCAGTCCATACAACACGCTGCAGGAAAACCTGGGCGAAGGGTTGTATATTATTTCAGTGAAAGGCTGGAACCCGGAATGTAACAGCCGTACAGGCGTACGTCTGAAAAAACCGGCACCTATGAGCGCTACCAGCACACAGTCAGGCAGTACAGTAAATATTGTAGTAAGCAACGGTACACCGAATTATAAAGTGGTGTGGCGTTTTGATAATAAGCAGTCAGACAGCCGCAGCGATTTAACGCCAGGCGTTTCTTATACTGTTGATATTACAGACAGCAAAGGCTGCACTCTGGTGTATACCTTTGTATACGATCCGTGTTCGGCTAACCCGGTTAAGGTGCTGGTGAAAATGGAAGGTTCGGCTGCTGCGCCCACGGTAAGCGGAGGAGTAGCACCATACACCTATTTGTGGACTGTTGAAACAGTTGGCGGGAATGCCCTGGCAAACCCGACACAGGCTCTGCAATCCAACCTGGACGGGATTTATAAACTTACCGTAACAGATTCCAGAAGCTGTAAGGGAAGCGCACAGGTAACAGGCCCTGGCTGTGGCATGAACATCAGCGTAAGCACCACAGCCACCAGCTGCAATACAGCCTGCGACGGTAAAGCAGAACTTACCGGAAACATTCCGCCGGGCGCAGTTGTGACCTGGGACAGCAAGGCGCAGGCCACAAGTTTTGTAAATGGCTGCGGAGGCCTGCATACGGTTCAGATAAAAAATGCACAAGGCTGTTACATACAGCAAAGCTTTACCCTTGCGCTGGGAACAGCTCCGTGTACAACTACCGACCCAACCGATATAAAAGGCGGAAACTGTTCGGCCTTTAAAGCTGAAGTAGATGAGACAAAAAGTATCCTGACCACTGCATGCAGCTCAGATCCCGGCTTTATTGATATCCGGATCAGCGGCGGACTTGCGCCGTATACCATGAAGTGGACCGTTGCCCGCAAACAGGTAAACGGTACCAATGGCCCGGCAGTAACATTTACCACCGATAAAGAAGATTATGAGCATGCAAAACCGGGAGCCTATACCTTCCATGTAACCGATAAACGCGGATGTGAAAAAAATGTATCGGCAACCATTCAGGGACCGGTTACGGCATTCACAGCATCGGTTAAGACAACACCTGCCGATTGTCCGGAAAAACTTTCCGGTATTTCGTTTGACTTAAAAGGCGGGCAGCTTCCGTATACCATTACAGAAACGGCTACACCTGCCGGTGCCGGAGGTGCCGGTTATTCAACAAGTGCTGCAGCCTATGCCATAAATCCGGCACCGGCAGCCGGCAGCTATTCCTACCGGATCAGCGATGCCGCCGGATGTATCCAGACGGCAAACGTAACCATCGCCGCGCTGCTTCCCGAAAACCAGCGTTTCCAGGGCGGCATTATTGCCAGCCGCAGTATGATTGGTGCCGGACAGCAGTCTACGCTGAGCAGCATTCCTGTGGATGGTTTCAGCCTGAACTGGAACGGCTTTCCATATCCTGCCCAGCGCAGCCAGGTTGTTACCGCAGGCGGTATTTATACCTTAACCTACACCAAGGCAGGCTGTACGCCGCGTACCGTGAGCGATACCATTGTTTACAACGATACCCTTTACAAGAGCCTGATCTGTATTTCATCCAACCCGATTGAAATTGAAATTGATACCGCAGACCACTGCGCCGACTATAAGCGTCTTGCGGCAAATGCGTATGCGCAATACCGCTTTGAGCTTTATGTAGCCGAGCAGAAGCGCCGCATCCGCAACCAGTATGTACGTGCCGTATATGGCGGTTCAGAAGAACATTTAACGATGCGTTTTAACGATAAGGAAGAACACTATACCTTGTACTATTACGACCAGAGCGGAAACCTGGTACGCACCATTCCGCCGGCAGGTGTGAAAGTCCTTACTGCCAGCCAGACAGACCAGGCCGTGAACGAGATCACGGGAACGGTTGCTGCCAGCGGTAAGATCCTGACCGAACACGATTATACCACGACTTATGCATACAATTCACTGAACCAGCTGATTCATCAGGATATTCCGGATCACCAGCGTATGGATCTGTGGCAGACAGCCGCCAGCACCATAAGCTTAAACGGCGCAAGTGTATCGGCAGTGGCCTATAGCCCGACGGGCAACAGCGGACTGATGCTGTCCAATACAACAGAGAAAACGCAGCTGTTAACTACCGCAGATGCCGGCAAGACCTGGCAGGCCAGCCAGAATATCGGCTTAGGCAAAATTACCGCCATCAGCCGCGTACCATCTACCACGGTAGTATATGCAGGAGGAGAAAAAGGAACATTTTTACGTTCCGATAACGGAGGCAGAAGCTGGATCCTGTTGCCGCTGACCACACAGTCGGCAGTGAAATACGTATCTTTCTCTGCAGCAGGAAGCGGCTGGATCATTACCGAAGACGGCAATCAGTATACCAGCCCGGATGCAGGAAAAACCTGGCAGATCAAAGCACCGCTTAAAGCAGCGGTAGGTGCCTCTACGGTACTGGATGCTGCGGTAAATAAAACAAACGGAAACATCTGGGTGCTTGCGGGCACGAAGCTCTACCAGAGCAGCAGCAACGGCGACAGCTGGACAGAAAGAACCATTGAACCGCCGGTTGTAACAACTGTGGCACTGGGATCTGCAGGTGTACTGGCAGCCGGACCTAAAGGTACCATCTTCAAGGGCAATCCAGCAGGCAGCAGCATGAGCATTACCCGTACCGGTTTAGATAAAACCATCAGTAAATTACTGCCAATAGACGACAATACGCATTATGCACTTACCAGCGACGGTATGGTGTATTACAGCGCCACACCGCTTACCTGGACCCAGGTGGCAGGTATCAGCAGCATTACAGAGATCACCAGAGAAGGCAGCCTTGTAATGGCCTACAATACATCAGGCGCTTATGCGCTTACAGGCAGCAGTGCCTCCATTCTGTTCAGCGGCCTTAAACGCGTACGTCCGTTTAACGGTGTATATGCCGTGTTCAACGGCAGCAACTTCGGAACCATCAATGCGGTGTCGGGAACCCCTTCGCTGACGGGCTATACAACAGTACCGCCGGCAATGCCTGCCTTAAAGGATTTTACGATCCAGGGCGGTAACGTAATTGCATTAAGCACCACAGGCAATGTATATGAAGGAACCGTTAATGCGGTTGCCCATACCATAACCTTCCCGTATACAACGGCCGGGGGCGTGGATACGCCTACACCGAATAATTACGCAGGTGCAGCCGTTAACAGCCTGCTTTCAGACGGCACTTCACTTTATCTGCGCACCACAAATACTATATTAACCTACGGCGGCGCCGTTTCTGTTGCACTCAATCCGGCTATCACCGATGTGGTATTAAGCAGCGCAGGCAACGGGTATGCGGTAGAATCCGGAAAGGTACGCAGGATCACCGCCGGTACATTTGTAACCGGTACAGCGGGCCTTACACCACAGAAACTTACCACGGTAACTGCAGACGGAGCCAAAGCATATGCAGCGGGCGAGAACGGAGAGCTGTATGTTTCTTCGGGCACAACCTTTACCTATGTTCCGGTAGTAAGCAGCAAAGCAGGTTTCAGCGATGCGTCCTATAGCAGCACGCAAGGCAGGCTGGAACTTATTACAGCAGGCAGCCAGCTTACGTATGTGGAATCTTCGGCAAGCCTCACACCGGAAACAGGCTATAACGGCGCGGTACAGGTAAGTACCACGCAGACCGCCGGCCAGGTACTGGTAGCGGGAGCGGGCAGTCCGGTGAGCGGGCAGACTACCTACAGCGCAGAAGGCAGCGGAGATCCCTTACTTGCAGGCGCAGACCTGGGTAAGATCTGGTACAAAGAAAATGCGGCATCGTCGTACGTGGCAGCAGCAATCAACATCCAGCCGCTTTCGGCCCTTGCGTATGCCAATGCCAATACCGTTATCGCCGTTGGCAAGCAGGGCACCGTACTGCGTTCAACAGATGCAGGAAGCACCTGGAAAATGGAGTATGCCGGAACAGGCAATGACCTGACCGCAGTAAGCGCCAAGGGCAATACAGCCGTGATTCTGGGTAGCAGCAACACCATTCTGTACCAGAGTGCAACCGATCCGGTGTGGAAAGCAGCAGGCGGAGCGCCGGCAGCGGCTACCAGCGTAAACGTTACCCCTTCCGTGGTGCTGATTACAGCAGGAACCTCTATTTATAAATCAATCAATAACGGGCAGACCTTTGCAATAGATGGTGGCCTTACAGGTAACACCGCAACGTTACGAAGCGTGTGGCTGGATGCAGACGGGTATGGCTTTGCAGTAGGCGATGCAGGCGCTGCGTATAGAATCACGCCGCTTACCGCAACAACCTTTACGTATACAAAAGTATTTACAGACGCCGCTCCCGATGACGACAAAGGCACAGGCTTACCGGTGGCAGCGTTTAAAACCGTACAGTTCAGCGACCGCTTAACCGGTTACATTACCGGTGCAGACAATGTTATCTTAAAAACGGTAGACGGCGGAGCACACTGGAAAAGCGAATCAAAAATTACTGCCGGTGCCGCCGCGCCGCAGCTTGCCTTAAGCAGCGATGCGCAGCAGGGTACGCTGATCGGAGGAGATGGCAGCGTACAAAAACTCAACGACCAGGCCGAGCAGTTTAACAGTAGATTCTGGTATGATGAATTAGGCAGGCTCGTACTGAGCCAGAACGCCAAGCAATTTAATATTAAAGATTACGAAGATCAGACCTTACTTGCTGATTCCAGAGTTAAAACGCAGGGTGGAACAGTACGCGCGTATTCATACACGCTGTACGATAAGATCGGCCGGATTACTGAAGTAGGAGAACTGTTAACCGATAAAGCCGTTGTGACGGCAAAGAACGAAAGCCAGGTATTGTATGGGGTGCACGAAGCGTTTGCAACAGGAGGGTTCAGGCACCAGGTAAGCAAAACAACTTACGACAACAACCACATGCCGCCGGCCGGTTTCACGCCTACGTACCTGAGAAACCGGGTAGCGTATACCACTTACCAGCAGGAAGAAAACAGACCGGTGCAGGAAACCCACTACAGCTACGATGTGCATGGCAACGTAAACAGCTTATTGCAGCTGATCCGCCACGACGGCAATGTGTTGGCCAAAACCGTGGATTACGAGTACGACTTGATGTCTGGAAAAGTAAAGAAGGTCTACTACCAGAAAGCACAGCCGGATCAATTGATCCATGTGTATGCCTACGATGGAGACAATAGAATTACGGAAGTAAAAACCAGCACCGATGATATACTCTACACCAGAGAAGCAAGCTATCAGTACTACGCGCACGGCCCGCTTGCCAGAACCAAGACCGGAGAGCTGAACGTAGAGACACAGAACTATGCCTATACTATAGAGGGCTGGATCAAACAGATGCAGGCCGAAGCCTTCAGTTACGCGCTTGGGTATAATGAAAAGGATTATACAGCGATAGGCTCTGCTACTATCCTTGCCACACCGATTGCGACAACAACCGATAATAAGAGCAAAGGGTTATATAACGGGAACATTGCCAGCATGACCAGCAAGACACCTGCTATTACTGCGCAGCCGATCTTACAGCAGCAGTACAGCTACGATCAGTTAAATAGACTCACAGGCTCAAACACTCCGAATGTAGGAAATGCATACAGAACAGATTATACTTATGATGCCAATGGTAACATAAAAATGTTGTCGCGCTATGATGGGCAGGGTACAAAGTTTGATACGCTTACTTATAATTATGAGACCAAATCGAAAGGATATATGCATACCACTAACAAATTACGCTGGGTTGATGATGCTCCGATAACCTCTTTAACTAAAGCAGATATTGAAGATCAAGATACAGATAACTATAGTTACGATGGTATGGGTAATTTAATTAAAGATAAACAGGAGGAAATTGATATTATTCAGTGGACTTTTTCAGGAAAGGTAAAATGCGTAATCCGTACTGCAACTAGTACAAAACCGAATCTTGAGTTTGAATACGATGCAGCAGGACAGAGAATCGTTAAAAAAGTTCTGAGAAAAGATGGAACTGCAACTTCAACCTATTATCTTCGGGATGCTAGTGGTAAAATAATTTCGATTTACGCATATAACTCAGGAAGCAACAATGACCCGTCACTAACCGAGCAATATTTATATGGTTCATCAAGGATAGGGGTTTACACTCCTCCAGCAAACAATATTTCAAAAACAAGGAATTTTGGCCGTAAATCGTATGAACTAAGCGATCATTTAGGCAATGTTAGGGCAAATCTCTCCGATTACAGACGAAACTCTTCAATGTCTCAAATCCATAGTGTAACGGATTATTATCCATTTGGAATGGCTATGGTTGGTAGGCAGATTATCGGCAACAATGAATATCGCTTTGCATATGGAATACAAGAAAGGGATGTAGAATTAGGCGAAGGTATTTATACAGCTGAATATTGGCAATATGATGCAAGATTAGGTAGAAGATGGAATGCAGATCCTAAAACCTATCCATGGCAAAGTTCTTATGCTTGTTTTAATAATAATCCAAATAAATTTAGAGATCCAACTGGATTAGAAGGAGAACAACCTCAAACTCATAAAGTACAGTCTGGAGATACATATAGTGCCCTGGCTAAACAATATGGAGTTGATGTAAAAGATCTTCAAAAGTGGAATGGTTACCCAGATACAAATATTCCTGTAGGCGCTAATCTTATAGTTTCAGACCCAGTTAAATCTTTAGGTTTTGAACCTTTAAAACAAGCAGATCCATGTCAACAGCAATTATCAGCTCAATCAAAACCTCAACAAGCAGGTGCAATAGATGGAACAATTGCTCATAGAGCATTTACAGATGAGTTCAGAAAAAGATATCCAGAACCTCTATGGACAGCAAATCGTAATATACAAAATAAGACTCGTCCTGATATTTATTATTGGAATGGTATAGCAGGAGGTGTATGGGAAATTAAACCCGTAGGAGATCCTTCTGCAGTAAGCGATGCAGTATTCTATGCCAACTCTTTAAATATACAACATGGCACAAATGCATTTAGCATAGGTACGAGAAATGGAGCTCCTGCTATTTGGGATGGACAAGTTTCAGTTTTTGCTACAGATATTGAAACTCAACGTAGTTTTGTTTATATAATAAATAATAATTTGGGAGCTATATGGTGGATTGAAGTGACTCCGCCCAAAGATCCAGTTTTGGTTCCTGAAAAGGTACCCGAAACTGAACCAAAACTGAAATTAATACCAGTTATACCAGAACCTGATCCATGGTATGTTGTTGTTGGAGTTGGAATACTCTATGTAGTAGGTTCATTAACATTAGCATTTTAATAATATGATTAATTTGATAGAAAATCAGATAATTGAACAATTCTTAAATAGTAAAGATAAATTAATAAGTGACACTAAATCTTTTGCTTGTAAGATTTATGATAGTTATGATCGTTTTTTCCTTGAGTCAATAAGTAGCTTTGTCTACCCCAATTTTAGGCTAGAACGAGATGACTTGTTATGTAATATAGATAAAGCATTTAAAGACTTTAAATTTGAAGGATTTAATAAGAGGATTGATAAACGTAGTGGATATTACGATAATGAGATTAAATTTATCAATCCTCTTAATGATTCTATTCGAATAAAAAATCCTAATGATGGAATTATATTGAGAAATCAGCAAATGTTAAGACTGAAGATAAGTATTGATGAATTTTTCAATTGTCAACAAAATCAAATTTTAATAAAAAAAATGCCAGATTTTGATTTTTTTATTCCTACAGTTATTACAGAGGATCAATTAAAAAGTGGCAATAAGTTAGGAACAATAATTAACGCGAAAGGTCTTATAGCATATGTCAAAGAAATTTTTAAATTAAAACTAATCAACTATAAATATGCCCCACAAATTTCTACTGAAAAAAAAATCAGATTTGAGAAAGTATTATCTCAAACTCACAAGATTGTTGTAGAATATGATTTTACTGAAGAATTTAGGTATATGAATAGAGGTCAATTTGAATTTCCATTATATTTACATACTTATATTTATAATTTTATTGATAACGATACTCAAGAATTATTTGAAAAAAATAGAATTAGCCTTGGAATTGCCGAACACCCACTTTTTTCTGTGCCAATAGTAAATATTGTTCAATATTATTTGCGTTTGTGGAATTTTAAAGAACATGAAAACTATATTGAAAAAATAAAAAATGAAGTCGTCTATAATATTTATAGAGAAAAAAATTCTGATGGAACATTTACATCATATTATCCAAAAGAAATCGGCGAACGAGAAAAAAAATTTATTTTGTTTTATCTCAGTTTTGTTGCAAACAGTAGCTCAATATATTTGGATTTTTTATCAAATATTTTACGTGGAACCGGAAAGTGGTAATGGGTAATGTTCCAGATTATCTGATTTGTCAAAATGTAGATTCAATGTATTGATATTCATATAATAAAATAGAATAATTTGCTTTGAAAGAGGTGTGCAGGTATATGCACACCTCTTTTTTGTTGTGTTTGCAAATCCCACAGTAATTACACGGTGCAAATCCCACAGTAATTACACGGTTTATGCTACGATCTATCGTAGTATAAATAAAATCGATCATTTGATTAAAAGATAAATACCTTCTTCGAAATAAAATTGAAGAAGGATTTACTTTTTCATACTGCTAGTTGATTTTTATTTACAGGTTCGGCACATGTGATTACGATTTTGTTCGATACGTTTGCTTTTTGCTTCAGCCATAAACGATTTTGTATCCATATTGAACTGTTGATTGGTATAGATTTCCATCGGAACCATTCCGTTTAAAGAACCATGCGGGCGTACAAACGAATAATCATGCACCGTAAGCTTTACACATTCAATAAGCTGAGACAAAGTAGCTGGTTGATAAAACCGAAGATATACTTTAATGATTTTGTTAATAGCTTCAATAGGGGCGTTTGAAAAGGAAATATCTTTTAATGCTATGATTTTAGTTATCTCAGGTTGGACTGTATTTTTAAGTAGTTCATGAATGGTAATATTGTGATTCTCTGTACCTCCATCTGCCATGAGTATTGTGCATGGATGCTCTGGATGATATTGATGTATAGTCTGTATAGCGGCATCAAGTGCGCACTTTACATTATGTGCATTTTTTTGTAAAGAAACACTCCATCCCAGAATCGCTTTTGAAAAATTATCACTCACCAATACAATAGCAGCTTTTACGTCGTGTTTAATATTCCAGAAGGTTGTATCCACATGCAGAAACTGATTGGGAGCGGTTGTGACAAGTCCTGTGTGCACGTGTTTTTCTTTTTGTTGTTTATTCCTTACTCCAAGTAGCGGAACATACTTATACCATGTACTCAAAGATGCAGCAAGTAATTTGTTTCGTTTAGCAAAATATGTAATAGAAGAAACAGGCCAGCAGATAAATCGTATGTCCATGAGCAATTGTTTCATGATGCTGATTTCTTTAAAAGACAATTGTAACGGATGTCTTTTAAAACATAATGCAAAAGCAGAATCGTGACAGATATTTTTTAGTTTGTTTAATCTGTAGTGAAAAGTATTGGACGAAATTCCTGCAAGCTTTAGAGCAATGCGTTTGGGTAGTATCCTACATAAATGCTGAACTTCATTTATGACGACATCTTTATACTGTTTGTGTTTATTAAGAAAAGGATTAACGATGTGTGCAATACGGATCCATGTTTTGGTAACAATATTGAGTGTTTTTTTTAGTGCAGCACGTTCATGTATATGCTCCATGTGTTCAAAGGCTTGGTCGAGTTTGTGCCTTATCTCATAACCTATATAAGAAGTACTGGGATCATTATTTCGCCAGGTGGAAATAGTAGAATATGGAATCGATCTACGCAACGTTTCTGATATAAGATGTTCTTTGTTGTGATAATATAAATATATAACAGATGTGTCGTATTTGCTGCGTGTGCGGATAGCAGGCATAGAAAAAGAGATTAATGATAGTAAATGATGTTTCGTACTTTTATTTATTAAGCCATCTCCAGGATACAAATCCTATAAATAGGATACAAAGATCATTACGTTTATTTTTGTCATGCTGAAACAGTAATAAAAAAGTCTGTTCAGTATGTTTTGTTTCTTAACATGTTACCAGCTTCAGACAGATTATTCAACACACAACTCTCACCGGCGCGTTAGGGGTAGGAGCGGAAATCCTTTTTTGTTTTTCACAAAAAAGGTTGGAGCGGATAGCCCGGCGCCAGCATTGCGCCCAGTGCAGGAACTTATTTTAAGCTTGTAGTTTTCCGGCGCAAAGCAGGCGAACGCCCTGTTACAAAATTAAAAATTCCAAAACACAAGTATCAAATAGATAGATTTTGGTTCGCCGCGGCGAATTGTTTTTTGTTATTTGGCATCCATCGGACAACAAAGTACACATCATAAGAAAACGTTTATCTCTCTTTTATTTTTAATTCACGTGTGAATTTTTAAAACAAATCAAAAGTGAATTTCTATAAGTAATAAAAATAAATACAATGGAAGAAAATGACAGGAAAATCAAAATCGAAAATGCCAAGGTGGTAATAAATTACTACAATCGTTTGCTACAAATATCTCCTTTAGATGAAGGGTTGCTTAATAAGCTTGCGGAAGTAAAACATAGCCTTGAAGTCTTAAGAAGAGCTTATAAAATCATAGATTACTTTAAATCCTACATGTTGTAATGGCTTCAAAATACATTTGTGTATTTTTACGTACATTGATTCAGAATATATTATCTAAGATCCATGAGCAACATGGTAAATCCCTGCCCGAGAAAAAAAGGTTAATGCGCTTCCGCCGCGGAGGTCGAAAAGACCAACCACGGCGGAAGCTAAAATAGATGCAGCAGCTACAACAACTACTACACAATAAAATAATTTTAATATGATTAAGACTTATATACTGATTGCAGCTGTCGCAATATCAACAGCTACTTCATGTAGAAACTCGAATTCAGAAATAATTATCCAGGCAAATAGAGAAAGCAGTTGGAGTTTTTTGGGTTTTTTAATTTTCTTTAACTGTATGAAGTATGTATGCCGACAGTACGGAGACAGTACGGAGGGAGTACCAGGACAGTACGGAGGGAGTATGGCAACTGTACGGCTGCTCTAGGACAACAATACGGATCGTGCCTGGAAACACTGGGGAATAAGACGGGAAAAAGCATGAAACACATACCATACACCTATGAAAGGAGTATGCAGCCTGAAATCTAAAACCACCATACAAATCACAAACACCCTCGTACCTGTTGAATTATTCCATCGTTTGTTATTTGCCATTCCCCTTAAGCGCTGAGCCTAAGAATAATGGCTGATATTATTTTCCTGCAGCCGGAAAGCTTCCTCGATCAAGCCCGGAATAAATTCGTAGCCCGCATTGCTGATATCCAGCTCAATCCCTGAATCCAGAAAGTAATGTACATATACACCCAGCTGCCAGTCAAAGGGAAGGGAAGCAAACGGCAGAGCAGATGCGGATGGAGATTTAGGCAGCTGCTGATGAAAGTCATTAAAATCTTTCCACGTTTTTGGAAATTCCTTTTGCAGGAAATCAATATTTAGCGTAACATTGCTCATACTATGGTACGTTGGTTTAAATCGGTGCGTGACTTCTATAAACAATATGAAGTCTATATGAAAACAGATCTGATCATGTATGCAACATTTATTGTCGCATTCATCATCTTCCTGATCTGCATAACACTATTTGATTAGCGACAAGGCCGCTATTTTAATAGACTCTACCCCACGATTTTAATCGTGAACCTTTGATCCCAATCATTCAGACGATTTCAATCCTGTGCCCGCATGATCCCCGGCGTATGATTTCCAACCCATGATTTCAATCATGGGGTCCAACCGGTTTATTCGTGTCTCAACCGATTTATTTATTTGTTGAATATGAAAACAGATCTGATCATGTATGCAACATTTATTGTCGCATTCATCATCTTCCTGATCTGTATAACACTATTTGATTAGCGACAAGGCCGCTATTTTAATAGATTCTACCCCACGATTTTAATCGTGAACCTTTGATCTCAATCATTCAGACGATTTCAATCCTGTGCCCGCATGATCCCCGGCGTATGATTTCCAACCCATGATTTCAATCATGGGTCCCAACCGGTTTATTCGTGTCTCAACCGATTTATTTATTTGTTGAATATGAAAACAGATCTGATCATGTATGCAACATTTATTGTCGCATTCATCATCTTCCTGATCTGCATAACACTATTTGATTAGCGACAAGGCCGCTATTTTAATAGACTCTACCCCACGATTTTAATCGTGAACCTTTGATCCCAATCATTCAGACGATTTCAATCCTGTGCCCGCATGATCCCCGGCGTATGATTTTCAACCCATGATTTCAATCATGGGTTCCAACCGGTTTATTCGTGTCTCAACCGGTTTATTTATTTGTTGAATATGAAAACAGATCTGATCATGTATGCAACATTTATTGTCGCATTCATCATCTTCCTGATCTGTATAACACTATTTGATTAGCGACAAGGCCGCTATTTTAATAGATTCTACCCCACGATTTTAATCGTGAACCTTTGATCTCAATCATTCAGACGATTTCAATCCTGTGGCCGCATGATCCCCGACGTATGATTTTCAACCCATGATTTCAATCATGGGTTCCAACCGGTTTATTCGTGTCTCAACCGGTTTATTTATTTGTTGAATATGAAAACAGATCTGATCATGTATGCAACATTTATTGTCGCATTCATCATCTTCCTGATCTGCATAACACTATTTGATTAGCGACAAGGCCGCTATTTTAATAGACTCTACCCCACGATTTTAATCGTGAACCTTTGATCTCAATCATTCAGACGATTTCAATCCTGTGCCCGCATGATCCCCGGCGTATGATTTCCAACCCATGATTTCAATCATGGGTTCCAACCGGTTTATTCGTGTCTCAACCGATTTATTTATTTGTTGAAATAACTTAGTTGATGCCCGTCAATATTTTTATTTTACACGCTCCACATAGGCACGCGTGCGGGTGTCAATTTTTATGCGGTCGCCGATCTCAACAAATAACGGTACTGTAATCGTAGGTCCGTTATCAACTGTTGCAGGCTTTAATGTTTTAGTTGCTGTATCTCCTTTAATACCGGGCTCTGTATAGGTTACTTCCATTTCTACATGTGAAGGTAGTTCACCTTGAATAGGCGTTTCACCATCAAAGGAAATCAGCATATTCATTTCTTCTTTTACAAAATCAATTGCATCACCGAATAAGATCGTTGGAATATAGATCTGATCGAACGTTTCAGTATCCATGCAAACAAGGCTGTCGCCGTCTTTATATAAGTACTGCAGCTCTTTTACCTCAACACGAACCATGTCAATATCTTCGTCTGCTCTGAAACGGGCTTCAGCTGATTTGCCGGATTTAACATTCTTCATTTTAGCCTGATAGAAAGCTCTTAAATTACCGGGTGTGCGGTGTTCAATTTCAGTAATTGTAAGAAGTTCTCCATTGTAACGAATGAATGAACCTCTGGAAAGATCATTAGGTTTAGCCATTATTGTAATAAATATATAGATGCAAACTTAAACATTTACACGATTAAAATCCATAGCAGAGAGGCTGATATTGCATGGTATATAATGCTTTTTGAGTATTTTGAATGGGTGATAAATATGGTTCAGGAATTATTTTGTACATTGGAATGTTGATTTTATTCTGACCAACTAATCTATTGAAAATGAAAAAGGCACTTAGTCTCATTATACTTATTACATTCCTGGCCGCATGTAGCAGCAAACCAAATGCACAGGCTGAATTTCATGTGCGCGGGAATTGTGAAATGTGCAAAGAACGCATCGATAAAACTGTACTTGCAATCCGCGGCGTTGACAAAGCAGACTGGAATGTAGAAACAGAAACTATTCAGATTGCATATGATTCTACCGTAGTAAAGCCGGTAGAGATTGAAAAAGTTATTGCTGCAACAGGGCACGCTACCACCCATATACCAATGGATACTGCAGCACATGCTAAACTACCTGAATGCTGCCAGGTAAATCAGGGCTTTGCGCATTAATATGCTTGATATATGTATTGATTATTTGGTACGGTTTCAACCGTATTTTTTAATCTTGCCATCCATCATTCATCTCACCAGCCCATGGTTTTAACCGTGGGCAAATAAATGAAGATATATGTATTGATTATTTGGTACGGTTTCAACCGTGTTTTTAAATCTTACCATCCATCATTTCATCTCACCGGCCCATGGTTTTAACCGTGGGCAAATAAATGAAGATATAGGTATTGATTATTGGTACGGTTTCAACCGTATTTTTTAATCTTGCCATCCATCATTTCATCTCACCGGCCCATGGTTTTAACCGTGGGCAAATAAATGAAGATATATGTATTGATTATTTGGTACGGTTTCAACCGTATTTTTTAATCTTGCCATCCATCATTTCATCTCACCGGCCCATGGTTTAACCGTGGGCAAATAAATGAAGATATATGTATTGATTATTGGCACGGTTTCAACCGTGTTTTTTTAATCTTGCCATCCATCATTTCATCTCACTGGCCCATGGTTTTAACCATGGGCAAATAAATAAAGATATAGGTATTGATTATTGGCACAGTTTCAACCGTGTTTTTTAATCTTGCCATCCATCATTTCATCTCACTGGCCCATGGTTTTAACCATGGGCAAATAAATAAAGATATATTATTGATTATTGGCACGGTTTCAACCGTGTTTTTAAATCTTGCCATCCATCATTCATCTCACCGGCCCATGGTTTTAACCGTGGGCAAATAAATGAAGATATAGGTATTGATTATTGGCACGGTTTCAACCGTATTTTTTAATCTTGCCATCCATCATTCATCTCACCAGCCCATGGTTTTAACCGTGGGCAAATAAATAAAAATGTATGTATTGATTATTGGCACGGTTTCAACCGTGTTTTTAAATCTTGCCATCCATCATTCATCTCACCAGCCCACGGTTTTAACCGTGGGCAAATAAATAAAAATGTATGTATTGATTATTGGTACGGTTTCAACCGTATTTTTTAATCTTGCCATCCATCATTTCATCTCACCAGCCCATGGTTTTAACCGTGGGCAAATAAATGAAGATATAGGTATTGATTATTGGCACGGTTTCAACCGTGTTTTTAAATCTTGCCATCCATCATTTCATCTCACTAACCCACGGTTTTAACCGTGGGCAAATAAACACCCCATGGCTTCACCCCATGGGCAAAAAAACAGCCCACGGCTTAACCGTGGGCTGGAATTAATAGTAGGCCGTCTTTAACCATGACCTGTTAGTATTGATAATTTATTTATTTCCTATGGTTTTAACCATGGGCTATTTCTTTTTCTTCTTTTTATCTTTCTTCTCAGATTTATCCGACTTTTTCTTTTTGTCTTTCTTTTTCTTCTCCGGCTGGAAACCCATAGCCGTACGCATTTCATCGCCGTAATCGACAAGCAGTTCTTCGCCCGGTTTGATTTTCTTCTTCGCTACAATTTCAATCACTCCTTCGTTATCCAGGTATTCAACATTTGCTTTTTTATCCGAACCTGTGAAGTCGCATACAAAACGGCCTAAGCCAGAGGATGTCTTACGTGCATCGATTACATGTTTTTTACCAAGTGTCATGCCGTACTCACCATGACCTTCTTTGTCGTAACGTTTATTATATTGTTCAACCGTTAGTTTTTCTCCTTCGTATAAAAGAGCTACGGATCCTTTTTTAATTTTCTTTAACGTAAACAAACCTAAACCTGCAAACGGAACCGTTGATTGTGCAACTTTAAAACCAAGTTCACTTTCCGTGTGTTTTTCGCAATAGGGATGCGTTAATGTACAGGTGTTTTTGCAACGCGTGCCTGTTGAATCTTTATACGCACACTGTTTTTTTACAACGATGGAATGGTTTATTTGAGTCATATTAAAAATTAATTAAATCTCAGTAAGTAATAATTTTTTTTGCCTTTTTGTACCAACAGGTAATTATTCAGTAACAAAGGGTAATTTACAATTTCTTCGGAAGAATTTATTTTTATTTTGTTAATACTTACACCACCGCCCTGAATCATTTTGCGCGCTTCGCCTTTTGAAGGGAATACCTCCGAATTGGTTAACGTACTCAACAAGTCCAGCACGCTGGGTTTCTCGTCTAAGATCGATCTGGAAATTTCGATCAGCGGAATGCCTTCAAATACCGACAGCAGGGTTGATTCATTCAATGCCTGCAGATCTTCCGTAACACTTTTTCCAAACAGAATTTCAGAAGCCTTGATTGCCATTTCATAGTCTTCTTCAGAGTGTACTCGTATGGTGATATCCTTTGCCAGTGTCTTCTGCAATAAACGTTCGTGCGGAGCCTTCGCGTGTTCCGCTTCCAGCGCTTCAATCGCTTCTTTTGAAAGAAGGGTAAAGATGCGTATGAAACGGCTTACATCTTCATCTGCGCTGTTCAGCCAGAACTGGTAAAACTTGTACGGGGAAGTAAGCGCTGCGTCCAGCCAGATGTTTCCGCCGGCAGATTTACCAAACTTGGTGCCATCTGCTTTGGTAAGCAACGGGGTTGTTAACGCAAAGGCAGTACCATCGGCCATTCTGCGGATCAATTCGGTGCCGGAAGTAATATTACCCCATTGATCTGAACCACCCATTTGCAGGCGTACATTTTCTTTCTGGTATAAATGACAGAAATCATATCCCTGTAATAACTGGTAGGAAAACTCTGTAAAGGTAAGACCCACTTCCAGACGCTTTTTTACAGAATCTTTAGCCATCATGTAGTTCACCGTTAGGTGTTTGCCTGCGTCACGCAGAAACTCCAGAAAGCCAATGCCTTTAAACCAGTCGTAGTTATTTACAAGCTTTGCTGAATTTGCACCGCAATCAAAATCAAGGAATTTAGTCAGCTGCTTGCGGATCCCTTCCTGATTTAAGCGCAATGTTTCTTCTGAAAGGAAGTTACGTTCTTCGGATCTTCCGGACGGATCACCGATCATGCCCGTAGCACCGCCAACAAGTGCCATAGGAATATGACCTGCATGCTGAAAATGCACCAGCATCATGATCGTAACAAGGTTACCTATTGTTAATGAGGACGCTGTAGGGTCAAAACCAACATAAGCCGTTGTCTGATTCTTTAATAAATATTCTTCCGTTCCCGGCATGATGTCGTGCAGCATGCCTCTCCATTTTAACTCTTCAACAAAATTTTTCACGAATCCAGTAATTTTTATGGGTACAAATATACGTTATATATGCAAAAGCGGAAATTTCAAGTATTTATTCACATTGGTTTAGTTTCCACGCAAAGGTTAGTAATTTTGATATTATGGCTGAAACCAGTTCTGCTCCGGATAAAGTATTAAAAGACCTTAAGGAAGGTAAATACGCTCCTGTATATTTTTTGCAGGGAGAGGAACCCTATTTTATAGATCTAATATCCAGTTATATAGAAAATAACTGTTTGCCGGAATCGGAGAGAGGATTTAATCAGACGATCCTGTATGGCAAAGATACCAATGTTTCTACCATTCTTCAGAATGCCCGCAAGTATCCGATGTTTTCGGAAAGGCAGGTAGTAATGGTTAAGGAAGCACAGGATGTTTCGGATCTGACCAAAGATTCAACAGAGAAATTTTTAATGGCATATCTCGAAAATCCATTGCCTACAACCATTCTGGTATTTTGCCACAAGTATAAAAAACTGGATGCCCGTAAAAAAATAACCAAGCACCTGCAGAAGTATTCGGTGTTTGTTGAATCTGCCAAACTTTACGATAATAAATTGCCTGAATGGATTAATGGCTATTTCAGGGAAAAGAATTACAGGATTGATCCGAAGGCGGTCGTTCTATTGGCCGAATCTATTGGTACGGATCTTTCCCGAATGGCAAATGAAATTGATAAGCTGCTCATCAACGTTAAAGATCCTGCTATAACCATCACCGAAGATTTAATCGAAAAATATGTTGGCGTGAGCAAAGAATACAATGTCTTTGAATTACAAAAAGCTATCGGTGTACGGGATATAATAAAAGCGAATAAAATCGTTAATCATTTTGAATCCAATCCAAAAGCGAATCCGATTGTAATGGTGCTGTCAAGTTTGTTTACTTACTATCTTAAAATACTGGCGATTCATGCCGCCACAGATAAGAGTGAAGCAAGCCTGGCAAAGGTTGTTGGTGTACATCCATTCTTTGTAAAAGAATACATCAATGCGTCGCGCATCAATGATATTAATAAATGCATCTCTTGTGTGCGCGCCATTCGTGAAGCGGACAAAATGGTGAAAGGGTATACGGTTGTTAATGTTACCGATGGCTTTATTTTAAAAGAATTATTGTTTAAATTATTACATTGAACAGTCTGCTCGGTCGCATAGGTATATGCAGCATAGAATAGATTATTCCTTATCTGATACTAGTTAAAAAACTATATGGTTAAAAAAAGTATTTTACTGTTCTTTGCATGCATCAATGTTTTTATTGCATTTGCTCAGAATACAGCTGCACATAATGCTTCAGATCGAACGTATTATGATGGCATGGAACTCTTTGATAAGCAAAAATATGTTGCTGCCAGAGAATTGTTCCGCCAGTATATTCAATCTGCCCCACAGGAAACCAGAGCCATTGAATGTGAATATTATATAGGCCTGTGCGCCTTGAATTTGTTTAACGACGATGCAGAGTATCTGTTAAATAATTTCGTTGAAAAATATCCCAATCATATTAAATCGGGCAGAGCCGGTTTTGACTTAGGAAATTTTTTTTATACCAATAAATCATACGATAAGGCCATTCTATACTATGCTAAAGTAGATGAATCAAAACTTTCTCACGAAGAATTAAATAACTACTATTTTAAGTCGGGTTATTCAAGCTTTACCAAAAAAGATTTTGCTACAGCACTGGATAAATTTAATAAATGTAAAGGTGCCAAACATCAGTACACACCTGCTGCAAATTATTATGCCGGCTATATAGAATTTAAAAATGGTGAATACGATACGGCAATAGCTGATTTGCAGAAAGCAGCGGAAAGTAAGGAGTATAAGCCTTTAGTAGCCGTATTGATTGCTAATATCTATTACAGACAGGCGAAGTATGATGAACTGATCCCGTATGCGGAAAAAGTAATTGCAGATAAATCAGCCGGTCCTAATACCAATGATGTGAAGCTGATCCTGGCAGATGCCTATTTTTTCAAACAGGAATATGCTAAAGCAACACCTTTATTTAAGGATTATTTAACGGCGACAGGTACAAAGAGCCTTACACCGGATATGAAATACCGGATCGGATTCTCCTCATACAAAGCAGCAGATTATAAACAGGCCGTAGATATGCTTCAGGCAATTGCTACCGATAAAGATTCTCTCGGACAGTCATCTGCTTATATATTGGGTTTGAGTTATTTAAAATCAGAAAACAAAAACGCTGCGCTGATCAGTTTTGAACTGGCACAGCGTTCTGTATTCAGTGCCGTAATAAATGAAGAAGCAATGTTTTTGTATGCAAAGATAACATCTGATTTAGGGCGTTTTACTGAAGCAACACCACGTTTAAAGAATTTTATTGAAAAATATCCGAAGAGTTACCACATGCAGGAAGCATATGAATTGCTGAGTGAATCATTTTTAGGTTCCCGCAATTATGATGAAGCCTTAGTATATATCGAAAATTTAAAACATCAGAACTCCCGCATTCACACTACGTACCAGCGTATTGCTTATTACAAAGCCGTTGAACTGATTAATAAAAAACAGTATGCTGCCGCTATTGTTGCACTGGATAAGTCTTCTACCTATAATTTTGACAAGACGGTATACATCAATTCGTTTTACTGGAAAGGCGAATGTCTTTCGTTGGAAAAAAGATACCCGGAAGCCATTGAGTCATATTCAACGGCTATTGAAAAAGGCAATACGCTTGAAAATACCAATGTTGCAAAAGCCTATTACGGACAGGGCTATGCATATTATTACCAGAAGAAATGGGACGAAGCCATTCCGCAGTTTGTAAAATTCATTACCATACAGGCAGAGAAAAAAGGCAAAGGAGATATTTATTACCGCGATGCTGAATTACGTTTGGCTGACCTGTATTTTGTAACCAGACGTTTTCCTGAAGCAATAAAATATTATGACTTTGCACTTGCTGAACGGAATGAAGATGAAGATTATATTCTTTTTCAGAAAGCAACAATCAATTACTTAACCAATAAAACGTCGCAGGCATATTCCATGTATGCGCAGCTGACAAATAAATATCCGAATTCTGCATATTACGATCAGGCATTGATGCAACGTTGTCAGCTGGATCTGGAAGCCAGTAAGTACGAAGTAGCTATTGAAGGCTACAATAAGATTATCAATAAAAAAGAAGATCTGAACGGACTTAAACCAATTGCCTTACAGAAGCGTGCGATTTCCTATTTCAATTTAAAAGATTATAACAAAGCGATTGCCGATAATAAGCGCATCGTGTATGAATACCCTAAAAGCGCTCCGGCTTACAGTGCGTTATTAAGTATTCAGGAGATGCTGGGCATTCAGGATAAATCAGAAGAGTTTGCACCAATTCTTGCAAAGTATAAAGAATTAAATCCAAGTGATCAGGATCTGAAAGAAGTAGAATTCAGAAGTGCACAATCGTTGTACAGTTCTCAGAAATATCCGCAGGCGATTACAGGTTTTGCTGCCTTTATCCGTCAGTATCCGACACACCCGAATGTTAGTGAAGCACAGTATTACCTGGCAGATTCGTATTTCAGAACAAAAGATTACAGCAACGCGAAGGCAACATACATTGAGATTCTGGCAGAAAAAAATCAATATTATAAAAAATCGCTGCAGCGTGTGGCAGATATTGCTTACCTGCAAAACGACCTGCCGGGTTCATTAAAATATTATTCCGAATTCCAGTCGCTGGCATCAAGCAATAAAGAAAAAACCGCAGCCTGGACAGGTTTAATGGTTGCGTTTTTTGATTCCAATCAATTAGACTCCTGCATGGCATATGCTACGCGCATTATAAGCCATGGTTCGGCAGCGCCGGATGCAGAAAATAAAGCACAGCTTTATAAAGGAAAAGTATCCTATCAGAAAAAAGAGTATGATGCTGCCCAGGATTATTTATTGTCTTGCATAAACGGACCTAAAGATATCAGTGCCGCGGAAGCAATGTATTACGTAGCCAAAATCCAGTTCGATAAAAAGCAATATGCTCAATCAATGGAAACGCTGTATGATTTCAATAATACATTCAACAGTTACGAAACATTGCTTGGTAAATCGTATTTATTGATCGCAGAAAATCTTGTTATGAAGAATGAGATTTTCCAGGCGAAAGAAACCTTGAACTCAATCATTTTGAAATTCCCGAACGCAGATATTAAAAAGCAGGCTCAGGCACGTTTGGATCAATTAAATGCTACAGATGCTAAAACAAAGGAGGGTGCAGGAAATGAATAAGCTGAAACTGATATTCGCGTTGATACTGTCAAGCGTTTCCTTCTCTGTTTTTGCACAAACAGAAGGAGAGATTATCTCTACAACGATTATTACAGATGATAAAGCAAAGCTTGATCTGAATCTGGCCAATCGTTTCTTTGAACCAAACCTGGATGTTCAGCCAACAAGAGAGGCAACACCGCAGCAATACGATACAAAGGATTATTCTATAAACCCGCCGCGGTTTGATGCCAAAGTAAAAATACCAACCATACCACCCGATTCACTAAATACGATTTTGCCGAATTATGGTAAAATCGGTGCCGGGAATTATGGCACTGTATTAGGGGAAATATATCTGACAAATAAAAGAAGTGCCAGCTATTCGTACGGCGCTCATTTTAAACATTTGTCTTCAGCAAAAGGCTCTTTAATGAATTCAGGGAATGGTCATGACTTGCTGGAAGGATTTGGTAGCAAATATGGAAAGACAAACAGCTGGAATGGCCATGTATCTTATAGTAATGACCGGTACAGATATTATGGTCGTCCGCAGGTTGATTCTTTGAATAATAAAGATTCCATTAAGCAGACCTATCAATTATTTCATGCGGGCATAGGTACAGTTAAAACAAAAGTAGGCGATAAGTTTACGTATTCTACAGGCATTGATCTGTATTATTTAGCTACCAAACTGAAAGCAAAAGAAACGGAATTGGTTTGGAATGCGGCTGGTACACTTCAGCTAACCGATACCAGAAGTGCCTCGCTGGATGCAAGTATATCCAATGCAAACAGGTCCGATTCTTCCTCTGTAAACCGTTTTTTATTAATGCTTAAACCCACGTATAAGTTGGTAGGAGATAAGTGGGATCTCACCGTTGGTGCAACCGTTAATTATTCCAGCGATACGCTTAAAGGCTCAAACGGTCTTCACCTGTATCCGGCCATACACGGGAACTACAATTTAAAGCCGGGTAAAGTAACCGTGTTTGCCGGAATTGGCGGCGGTATGGATAAAAATACGTATCGTACGTTTATTCAGCAGAACCCTTATGTAGGTTCTGATCCGGTACTAAGTCATTCAAACCGGAAAATTGATTTGTATGTGGGTTCAAACGGAAACATTGACGATAAAGTAAGCTATACCGTTAAGATGAGTTACAGAGCATATACCAACCAGTATTTCTTCACCAACAGCATAACCGATTCCAGCCAGTTCAGCGTATTGTATGATAAGGCAGGTGTTTTCGGGCTTGACGGAGGATTGTTTTATGACTTGAGCAAGGAGTGGAGAGTATCTGCAAATATGGTGTACAATGCCTGGAGTACAGACAAGCTGGCAAGCGCATGGCACCGGCCATCTTTCCAGGGATCAATGGGTGTACAGTATAATTTAAAGCAAAAAATATACTTTAATGCTGAAATGTATTACCTTAGTGGTATTAAGGGGCTTAATATGGAGAGTAACTCAACTGTTAAGCTGACTGACATTGCAGATTTAAGTCTTAAAACCGAATACAGATTTTCCAATAGTTTTTCGGCTTTCTTAGAATTAAATAATATATTGTCACAGAAATATCAAAGATATTTATATTACCAGGTTAAAGGATTCAACGTTTTAGCCGGTTTGACGTATAGTTTTTAAATGACAAATATAGAAAAATACATATCAGAACTAGTTGGCAATCATGATTGTGTGATTGTGCCAGGCTTAGGCGCGTTTATCGCTCAGGCAACTTCTGCTGATATTCATCCTATTACCCATAAATTTACAGCTCCGGGACGCACATTAGGTTTTAATGCGCAGATCAAGGTAAACGATGGTTTACTGGCTGCTGAAATTTCCCGCAACGAAAATGTTTCTTTTCAGGAAGCAACCAATACAATCGAGGAATTTGTAAAGACATTTAATTCAACACTTGCTTTATACAAACATTATAACCTTTCTGAGATCGGACGTTTTTTTTATAATGTTGAAGGTAAACTTGAGTTTGAACCTGATTATAGAGTTAATTTTTCTTCCGATAGCTTTGGCTTAACAGATTTTACTTTTAAACCGATAGAACGTAATACCTTTGACATGAATCAGCCTACAAAACACCGTACTGCAAAAGATCAGACTTCAAAAGAAGAACCATCAACAGTCGGTGAAAAGAAAAAAACAACAACGTTTGCAAAAGTGTTATTTGTACTGATGCCGTTACTGGTATTAGTTGGTGCTGCAGGTTTTGTCAGATATAGCCAGAATCAGGATATCAGTATGGGCGGCGTTAACATTTTTGAATCACTGGGATTGAAGAAAGAAGCGGTAACTGTTACAGATACAGCAGCAACAGCTGAAGTACTGGTAAAAGACACCCTTACCTATACAACAGAAGAAACGCCTGTTGAAGCGCTTGCTCAGACAGAAGAAGTTCCTGTAATGGAAGAAGTGGTGATTGAAACAAAAACGACTGCTAATACATCTGCAAAAAAAGTACAGAACATTGCTCCGGGTGAAGTTGTTTCAGGGACATTCTATGTAATCATCGGTTCATTTAAAAATGAATCAAATGCCGATAAACTATACAGTAAACTAACAGATTCAGGTAAGCAGGTTGTGAAACTTCCGGTAGATGCCAATGGTTTTTACAAAGTTGCCGTTGGTTCATTTGAATCACTTGAAAAAGCCAATAGTGAAATGGCAAACTTAGAGCCATCGTATAGCGGTATCTGGGTTAAAAAATATTAATACTGAAAGTGCAATTTACTTTTAACGCATTCGTTTTCTAAAACAAAAGCAATGACTCATCCGGAAGAGAGACAATATGAGCGTAAGGGAATTATTATTGCAATAATTGTCCATGCATTGTTGCTTCTGGGATTTTTCTTTTGGATTGTTTTACAGCAGACAGAACCCGGCGGCGGCGGAATTCCCGGCACGGCAATCAATTTTGGTTTTGGTGAAATAGGTTCCGGAGACAATAATTCCATGGAAGAAGTTGGTACCGAAACACCTCAGGATAATCCGGAGCAGGTTGAACAGGCAGATGCTTCTCAATCCATTTCTTCACCGGACGCTTCCAATTTAACTACAAACAATCCGGATGCAGAAACGGTTGTGAATGAAACACCAAAGAATCCGTCAAGCAGCACGTCAAAAACAACAACGACAAGCACAACAAATCAAACAGGTACTTCCAATACACAACAAAACGCTTCTTCTAAAACCGGTACAACAAATTCCGGTGATGGTGTTACCGGACAGCCTGGTAATCAGGGAAATCCAAAAGGGACACTGGATAGCAGAAATTATTATGGTGAACCCGGCAATGGAGGCAGCGGCAAAGGTACTGCCTTATCTATGGATGGCTGGCACCTGGAAAAAGAACCGAAAGTAGAGAACGTTGAGAAGGAAGCAGGCAAAGTAACATTTGTTATTAAGATTGATAATGAAGGGGAGATCATAAGTCTTGTTGTAAAAGAAAAACAAGTAAGTGAAGCCTTGGTTAAGAAATGCGAATACGAGATCCGTAATAAAATGGAATTTGTTAAAAACAAAAATAACGGAAGTACTGCCGAAGTTTCTACCGGCGTGATTACGTTTTTATTCCGTTTGAATTAATTCGTGGATTACAATCAGGCAATACAATTTTTATATACACAATATCCTGCTTTTGAAAAGCAAGGCGGCCTGGCATACAAACCGGGTCTGGGTAATGTTCTGAACATTTCCGCTGCATTCAATAATCCGCATACAGCATTTAAATCCATTCACGTAGCAGGTACAAACGGCAAAGGCAGTAGTTCAAGCATACTCGCGGCTGTGCTCCAATCCGCAGGTTATACGGTTGGCTTATATACTTCCCCGCACATTCATGATTTTACGGAGCGTATCCGCATCAATGGTGTTCCCATTCCGAAAGACATTGTTGTTGATTTCGTTCAGAATAATACAGCAGTATTTGATCGCTTCAAACCCTCTTTTTTCGAGATAACAACCATTCTGGCATTCGTCTGGTTTGCCAAACAACAGGTTGATATAGCCATTATTGAAACTGGTATGGGCGGGCGGCTGGACGCTACAAATATTGTACAGCCTGAAGTTTCATTGATTACAAATGTGAGCCTGGATCATACACAGTTTTTAGGCAATACCATACAAGCAATTGCTTCTGAAAAGGCCGGCATCATTAAAGCAGGAATACCTGTTGTGATTTCAGAACTTCAGCAAGAGCTGATTTCTGTTTATGAGGAACAGGCAAACGCGCTAAATTCACCGTTAATTAAGGCCTTTGAAGCATATACCGTTGATACAATTATAACAGCATCTGAACATACTGAAATCAGTATTACAGATCATGTCTTAAAGAAAATAATTGCACTTCGATTAGATCTGCAAGGGTTGTATCAATCAAAAAATGTTGTTGGTGTATTGACTGTAATAGATCAGTTGAAGAAGGACGGTTGGGCAATACCCGAAGACTCTATCAAAGAAGGGTTGGCGCATGTCCAGCAGTTGGCTGGCTTTAAAGGTCGTTGGCAGATCATATCACAAAAACCGTTAACAATCCTGGATGCTGCACACAACGAAGCGGGCATAACGCTTTCCATGCAGCAGTTGCAGCTATATCATAAGTCCATTCATATTGTGATCGGTATGGTTAAAGATAAGGACATCGAAAAAGTATTGTCCTTGCTGCCTGTGCAGGCTACCTATTATTTTTGTCAGGCAGACTCGCCAAGAGCCATGCCTGCCGCTGAGCTGCAGACAGCAGCAGCAGTCAACGGTTTGCAGGGACAGGCAATAACGAATGTAAACGACGCTGTTCGGGCAGCGCGCAAAAATGCTGCACCGGACGATGTGATCTGGATCGGAGGCAGTTTATATGTTTTAGGAGAATTTGTATCGGAATAATAGAATGGCACGTAAAAAATTAATGCGCTTTAAATGGAACGAAGAGGTTCATAACCTGTTTCAGCCGGAAAAAGAAAATTACAAAGCGTATAAAGGAAAATGGCATGAATACTTCAAAAATGACAATCCGGTCATTTTAGAAGTTGGCTGCGGAAGGGCAGAATATACAACAGGTCTGGCGGCTTTATTCCCGGAGAATAATTACATCGGCCTGGATATTAAAGGCGCGCGTTTGTGGAAGGGGAGTTCGCTTTCCATCGAAACGGGCTTAACCAATACGGCTTTCATCCGCACAAAATTACAGAACCTGGAAGAGTTTTTTGAACCGGGTGAGGTGAAAGGCATCTGGATTACATTCCCGGATCCTAAACCCAGAGAAAGTGAAGCCAAGCTTCGGTTGTCAGGCTTACGTTTTATGAATATTTACCGCCGCTTAATGCCGGCAGGAGGAAAGGTGTTTTTCAAAACAGATAACCGTGTATTATTTGATCATACCTTAGAAGTACTGACCGATCAAACACTGAAAATTAAAGATCTTGTTTTTACGCACGATCTGTATCAGTCTCCGTTGTTAGCCGAACATTACGGCATACAGACTACCTACGAGAAAACATACCTGAATCAGGGTGTGCAGATTAATTATTTAAAATTTGAATTTCTTCCGCTATGAAAGTGGTAATGTAAAATTAAAAGGCTTTATTCTGTTTGCTGAATAAAGCCTTTTAATTTTTGTGACTATGTTATAATATTTTGAATCCTGCTGTCAGCATAAACAAGCTTGTATGCATGGTGTTCGATGACTTGTCAATATCTGTCAATCCTCTTTGATATTTCAGATCAAACGTCAGCTTCCAGAAATCAAGGCCTACACCGGCATTGAGAAGGATATTGTCTGTTGAATAGTCAGAAGTACAGGAATCATATTTCAATGTATTAATATTTGAATAGCCCGGGCCTGCAAACAGGCGCAGGTAAGTAAGATCGGTAAACTTAAAGAACCGGTATCCAAGTAATACATCTCCGTTCACACTTTTTGATTTTACATCTGTGCTTGTTTGATTTACATCAATCGAAGAGGAATTGTACATATAATAAATATTGGGCTGTATATACCATTTTTTTATATCGGCTCGTATAAAGCCACCAAATACATAACCGGAGCCGGGTGTGCTGTTCGGGTAGTCAGAATTTTCTAATACACTGGCGGTATATCCGGCCAAAGGTCCAAAAGTAATAAGTTTCTGAGCGCTGGTTGTCTGAATGATTAAAATAGTACTGAATACTAAAAGTAATTTTTTCATAAAATACATCGTTTAAAATATGTGCTAACCTATTACTAAATCTATTAAAAAATTGCGAAAGAAGATTGATAGACTTATTATTTAATCTGGTGGTAATAATCCATGCAGGCGTATGTGTAAAACATCTGTTTCATTGGTAAGAATTGCGCTCCTTGCGAATCGATAAACTCAGAAAATATGTGTATTTTTGAAAAAATACCGATACTATGTCTGTAATTGTAAAAGACCTTGTTAAGATATATGGGAAACAATATGCTGTTGATGGTATATCCTTTACAGCAGAAAAAGGCCGCATTACAGGATTCTTAGGTCCGAACGGAGCCGGCAAGTCTACCACGATGAAAGTTGCTACGTGTTTTATTCCGCCTTCTTCAGGAACCATTGAAGTGTGTGGTTACAGTGTACTTGAATCGCCCATTGAAGTAAGACGTAATATCGGGTACTTACCCGAACACAATCCCTTGTATCTGGATATGTATGTACAGGAATATCTTCAGTTTATCGGAGGGATGTACGGCATGAAAGATACAGCCCTCAAAAAGCGTGTTGCTCAAATGATCGAGCTATGCGGGTTGGGAGTGGAGCAATATAAAAAGCTTGGTGCCTTATCAAAAGGATATCGCCAGCGTGCAGGCCTGGCACAGGCACTGATTCATGATCCGCAGGTATTGATATTGGATGAACCTACAACCGGTTTAGATCCAAATCAGATCCTGGAGATTCGTAAAGTAATTAAAAGTATTGCCAAAGATAAGACGGTAATTTTTTCAACCCATATCATGCAGGAAGTACAGGCCTTATGCGATCAGGTCATTATTATCAATCGAGGAAAAATCGTAGCAGATAAAACAATTACGGAGATCCGTAATTTCAATACATCTATTAAAATCATCCGCCTGGAGTTTACCGAGCAAGTGGATATACAGGCGTTTAAAATATTTGATTTTGTTTCTGATGCCAGACACATGCAGGGCAATGCATATGAACTGGTTGTTGCTACCCATGCAGATACACGTCCGCTTATCTTTAAAGCCTGTGCAGACAAAGGCTGGACGCTTATTGAAATGAAAGTGGAAGAACAATCGTTGGAGAGTGTGTTCAGAGAATTAACTTCTAAAATATAAGTAACTGTATGTGGAGTATATTCCGGAAAGAAATAGCCGTATTCCTTAATTCTTTAATTGCTTATTTAGTAATACTTGTCTTCTTAACCTTTATTGGTGTGTTCATGTGGGTATTGCCTGCAAGCAGTATTCTTGACTATGGGTATGCAGAAATGGATACACTGTTTTCCTATGGCCCATTAGCATTTTTATTATTGATCCCAGCTATCACGATGCGTTCTTTTGCAGAAGAGAAAAAAGACGGCACGATTGAACTGCTGTTAACAAAGCCTCTCAGCGACTGGCAGCTATTATTGGGTAAATACCTGTCGGCATGTACACTGGTTGCTTTGGCATTGATCCCGACAGTCTTATATTATATTTCCGTATATCAATTAGGCAAGCCCGTTGGTAATATTGATTCAGCTGCAGTTGGTTCTTCGTATATCGGTTTGTTTTTATTAGGTTGTGTCTATACATCTGCCGGTATCTTTGCATCGAGTATCAGTACCAATCAGATTGTGTCCTTTATCATTGCCTTGTTATTGTGTTACCTGATCTATAGCGGATTTGATCACCTTGCCAGTTTAGACTTATGGGAAGGCTCTGCAGTAACCTTGTTACCGTTCGGACTGGATTATCATTACAATGCATTAAGTAAAGGTGTTGTTGATTCCAGAAATGTATGTTACTTTTTAACCGTGATAGGCATCATGCTTCTATCAACCAAAATTATTTTAGAAAGCAGAAAGTGGTAAGCAACGTGAAGAAAAAAAACGATATACTTGAATACATATTTCTGATAGCCATACTGGTATTTGTAAATATCATTTTGTCTGAACATTTCTTCCGGCTGGATTTTACGCAGGATAAACGTTATTCTATTTCGCCTGTTTCCCAGCAGGTGTTAGGCAAGTTAGACGGAGATGTATACGTTGAGATTTTTTTAGATGGTGATCTGAATCCCGACTACGAACGGTTAAAAAAATCAATCAAAGAAAAGCTGGATCAGTTTAAAGCTTATTCAAATAACAAACTGGAATACCGTTTCATCAATCCGGCAGATGAGGCAGATGAACAGATGCGTGAGCGTGGCTTCAGGTTGATTGCACAACGCGGCATTAAACCAAAATATTTTTTAGAAGAGAAAAACGGACAGAAAACAGAAAAGCTCATCTTTCCTGGAGCTATTGTAAGCTACAGACAAAATGAAACACCGGTTCAGTTTCTGAAAGGAAATAAAGTGCAGTCTGATGAAGAACAGTTAAATCAGGCGGTTGAAGGCGTTGAATTTGAATTACTGAAAGCAATCCGCAAGCTGAGCATTTCCGAATACAAAACCATTGCCATTATTGATGGACATGGTGAACCAGCCAAAGAACAGTTAGAAGATGTAACCAGCACCTTAAATGAATTCTATTCGGTGCAGCGCATCCGGCTGGATAGCATTACAGCGTTAAAGCATTTTGATATGGCAATGGTAATCGGGCCAAAAGTTGCGTATTCAGAAAAAGAGAAATTTATACTTGATCAGTTTATAAATAATGGCGGCAAAGCCATGTTTATTTACGATGCCATTGACATCCGCAAGGATAGTTTGAAAAACGGTGAAACGTTTGGGTTGAGTAAAAATCTCAATCTGGACGATCTTCTTTTCAAGTACGGTATCCGAATGAATCAATCTGTAGTGGAAGATATGAACTGTGCCAAAACAGTTGTGCAAACGGGCTTGAATGGCGAAGTACAGGCGCTTAATTTTCCGTATTATCCGGTGATTTATCAATTCAATAAGCATCCGATCGTAAAGAATATGGATGCGGTAGTGTTACGTTTTGCCGGATCGATTGATACCGTTAAAGCTGTTGGTATTAAGAAAACACCGTTGATTCAAACCTCTGCGCAATCCAAAGAAGTACAGGTGCCTTTTCAGATCGATCTGGATGTGTTAAAAAAAGATCTGGATCCGGCCTCTTTCAATGGCGGAATTAAAACCGTTGCGTGTTTGCTGGAAGGTTCGTTCACTTCTTTATACAAAAGTAAACCTGCACCTGTTGAATATGCTGTCGTTGTTTCAGGTGCGAAGCCTTCTAAAGTATTGGTATGTGCGGATCTGGATATGATCCGGAATGACTATGATGTAAACAGAAACATGCCTGTTCCGTTGGGGTACGACCGTGATATGCGCTATCTGTTTTCAAACAAAGAATTTATATTGAATGCTGTTGATTACATGATGGAAGAAGAGCTGCTGCTTGTTCGGGAGAAAGAAGTAGTTATGCGTCCGTTGAATGAACAGAAAATAAAGAATGATAAAAAGTATTGGCAAATCGTGAATATCGTTTCGCCGATCATTTTAGTATTGATATACGGCATAAGCCGGTATTTGTGGCGTAAGAAAAAATACGGCACTCCACGCAATGTATAATTGAACGTATGCTTACAGGTATTACAACTCGTGTTAAGGTTTTATTTTTGTTAACGGTGTTAACAGGTGCAACTGCTCTATGGACGCTTTTAAGCAAAGGCGCATCGGGCAAACCTGAATATACAGACTTTATAAAGATTGATACGGCAGATATTGTTAAAGTTACGTTTACATCGCACAAAGAAACACATTATGTAGCTCCTAAAACGAGTTCTCTATGGTATATCGATTCGAAATACGATGTGCGCAGAGATATCATCACAACGATGAAGTTAGGGCTTGCACGCATGGATGTAAAAATGCCTGTGGCGAGCGAAATCAAAGAAGAAATTAAAAAACGTTTGTTTGCCGATGGTGTACACGTTCAGGTATTAACCGAAGAAGGAGAAAAAGAATTCTGGGTGCTAACGAACGATAACGATAATAACAGTTCGTATTTTATCAGTTCTTCAGCGGCTGATCCATATATCATTTATGTGCCGGGTTTCACAGGAGACCTGACCGATCTGTTCAAACTTAAAGCCAGTGACTGGAGAAATAAAGCATTATTCCGAAATGCTCCGGGTGGCATAGAAGAGCTGTCTGTATCATACCAATCTTCACCTAAGGATGGTTTTACCATTAAAAAAGTTTTAAACAGATATGAGGTTGTCGACATGTCTCAGGTTGATTCCACACGGTTATACACGTATTTGGGGCTCTATCAACGTATAAATGTTGAAAACTACCTTGTTGATAAGCAGAAAGATTCTGTGGAATACCTGTTGAAATCCCAGCAACCTGAAGTATTACTTACAGTAACTGATATCGATAAAAGCCGTTCTAAAACCATTCAGATCTATAAAGCACTCCCAGGAACAAAACTTCTGTATGCACGTGTTGTGGATAACGGAGAGCTGGTAACCCTGAACCCGGAAGTGTTTTTCCGGTTACTTGTAAGAAAACAATGGTTTATGGATAAATAAGCCGTATTTCGTTAGAATATTCGTTAACTATTAATTATTTTTACAGTAATATTTTTGGTTTATTTATAAAAACATTCAAGGATGAAATTTGTCGTTTCTTCAAATGCTTTACTTAAGCAACTAACTGCCATAAATGGTGTTATTACAACCAATCCGGTAGTGCCTATTCTGGAAAATTTTCTATTTGAAATTGGAGATGGAATGCTGGTTGTTTATGCTTCTGATCTTCAAACGTCAATGATTACTGAAATCGCTGTTGAGGCGAAAGCAAAGGGTAGTATTGCAGTACCGGCTAAGATTTTGCTGGATACATTGAAAAACTTACCTGAACAGCCGGTAACATTTACAATTGATCCTGAAACATATAGCATCGAGATCAGCTCAGATAACGGTCGTTATAAACTTTCAGGTGAAAACGCTACAGATTTCCCTAAAGTGCCTGGTGTTAAAAATGGCTACAGCGTAGATATCTCAACTGAAATATTAAACCGTGCTATTTCTTCTACCATCTTTGCTGCCAGCAACGATGAATTGAAACCGGCAATGACAGGTGTATACGTTTCATTAACGGAATCTAATGCAACATTTGTTGCTACAGACGGTCACCGTTTGATCCGTTACAGACGTACGGATATCGTGTCTGAAATGGCCAATACATTGATTATTCCTAAAAAGGCATTGAACTTATTAAAAGCTTCTTTACCTTCAGAAAATACCAATGTTAAAATTGAATACAATGCATCCAATGCATTCTTCAGCTTTAACAATATTAAAATGATTTGTCGTTTGATCGATGAGCGTTTCCCGGATTACGAAAACGCAATTCCGGTAGACAATCCGAATGTTCTTACAATTACAAGAACGGATATGATGAATTCATTAAAACGTATTTCGATCTATGCGAACAAAACAACGCATCAGGTTCGTTTGAAATTAGCAGGAAGTGAATTGCAGATTTCTGCAGAAGATTTGGATTTCTCCAACGAAGCAAATGAGCGTTTAGCGTGTGAGTTTGAAGGTCAGGATATGGAAATCGGTTTCAACGCGAAGTTCCTGGTTGAAATGTTAAGCAACCTGGATAGCCCGCAGATCTCCATGCATTTCTCTGCACCGAACAGAGCCGGTATTATCACTCCGGCCGATAAAGATGAACACGAAGATGTATTGATGCTTGTTATGCCGGTAATGTTAAACAGTTACGCATAAGAAAGAACATTGTTCCCAATATTGAAAATCCCGGTTACGAAAGCAGCCGGGATTTTTTTATTGATACTTTAATAATCCATGAAATAATCCGGCACATGAATCTGCCGGCAATGAAGCGCGGCAGCTCTCAATAAGCACTGTGTAATTTTTAAGCATGCTCAATCAATGAGATGCTGCTGCCATGTATAAAGATTACGCTTCATTGCCGTTGTGCTTTAGCCAATGGTTTAGTTGAATGTTGGAAACCATACAGCTTCGCGAAGATTCGCGCCAGAGAGATTCCGAATTGCCAGCACAAAAAAAATAAGCCGGGAGTTTCCGGCTTATGATTCTATCTCTGAAAATAAATGTATCTGTACTTATTTGGCTGGTGGTAATGGCGGCAGAATTTCTACTCCATCAACAATGTATTTGCTGTCACCAACCCAGAATAATCTCCAGTATTTTTTATGGTAGTGTAATTTTACACGGTGTCCATTCAATAACGCATCTTGTAGTTGCTTCATAAGCACTTCGTCGCGACGAATAGAAAAATACCAGATATTATTGATTACACCGCCCGCTTCCGGATCGCCTTCTTCGTTATTAATAACAGTACCTACATACAGTTCTCCTTCATTTGTTTTGAACAGAACACCATTGGTAGCCACTTTCGTTAATGCTCCGGCACGATAACCATCTCCATAGGAACCAAACATCATGAACGCAATAAAAAGCGCTCCGAGAAAAAGAATTCCCCATAAAATTTTCTTAAAAGTACCCATATGTTGTATTAGTTTAGACGTGAGATTTTAGCACCTAATGCATTCAATCGTGTATCAATATTCTGATAACCACGATCAATCTGTTCAATATTATGAATAGTAGATTTTCCCTGTGCAGACATCGCAGCGATCAATAACGATACCCCGGCTCTGATATCCGGAGAACTCATAGATATACCTCTTAACGCAACCTGCTTACCTAAACCAATTACGGTTGCTCTGTGCGGATCGCACAAAATAATCTGCGCACCCATATCAATCAGTTTATCTACGAAGAATAAACGGCTCTCAAACATTTTCTGGTGGATGAGTACAGAACCTTTAGCTTGTGTTGCCACAACCAGCACAATACTTAATAAGTCAGGCGTGAAGCCAGGCCAGATCTGATCGGCAACGGTTAAGATAGAACCATCAATAAAAGTGTCTATTTCATAATTTTCCTGTTCGGGAATAAAGATATCATCTCCTCTGAATTCCAGCTTAATACCTAAGCGCTGGAACACAGAAGGAATCAGGCCAAGCATATCAATACGGCAATTTTTAATTGTAATTTCAGAACCTGTCATTGCTGCAAGTCCAATGAAACTACCGATCTCAATCATATCCGGAAGAATCGTATGTTCTGTTCCGCCTAAATAATCAACACCTTCAATCTTTAATAAATTAGAGCCGATGCCGCTGATCTTAGCACCCATGCGGTTCAGCATGCTGCACAACTGCTGTAAGTAAGGCTCACAGGCAGCATTATATATAGTTGTTTCGCCTTTTGCCATTACAGCCGCTAACACAACATTGGCAGTACCTGTTACCGATGCCTCATCCAGTAGCATATAACAGCCTTTTAATTCAGATGCACTGATGTTATAGAAACTGTCGTTTGAATCGTAATCAAAAGAGGCACCTAGTTTTTGTAAGCCAATAAAGTGTGTATCCAATCTTCTTCTTCCGATTTTGTCACCACCCGGCTTAGGCATCTTTGCCTTGCCAAAGCGCGCCAATAGCGGACCTATGATCATGATGGAGCCGCGTAGGGCAGAAGCTTTCTTTTTGAAATCTTCTGTATCTAAAAAATCCAGATTGATATCTTTTGATTCAAAACGATAAGACGATGAGGTTATTTTTGTAACCAGAACACCCATATCGTTTAACAATTCGATCAGTTTATTGACATCAATAATGTTTGGTACATTATGAATAACAATAGGTTCAGGAGATATTAGTACCGCACATAAAATTTGAAGTGCTTCGTTTTTTGCTCCCTGCGGAATGATTTCACCACGTAGTTTAGTACCGCCGATTATTTCGAAAGATGCCATTAATTTCTTCTTCTTGGTTTATTTTGATTCTGTTGATATCTGCTCGTGCTGTTGCCATTGTTATTTGAATAACCGCCGCCTCCATTTGAATTCGATCTTCTGTTGCTGCTTCCGCCTGCTCTTGAATAGCCGCCGGAAGAAGAAGGACTGCTCGGGATTCTGCTGTCTGCAGTTGCGCCGCCAATAGTGTCAAATAATTTTTCCTGTTTAACGCGGGCAATATCTATTTGTAAGTTGTTTTTAGAAAGTTCAGATAAATGTTCAACGATAACTTCATCGTCTACATTTTCTTTATTCCACGTACTATACAAACGCTTCATTAAACGGCCCAGGTAAATGATCGCATCCTCTTTCTCTGCACCATCTTCTTTTAAGATAGCCTGTTCAATAAGAAGATTGATGTTTTTACCGTAGTGCTTGTATTTTAATTTGTTGTGGTTGTACGGAACTCTTTCGGGTTTTCTTCCAAGTACTGCAATGTCAGGCATTGGGTACGGAGTATCAACATCTAATTTGAAATTAGACATGATAAAAAGGTGATCCCATAATTTAGTTGTATGCTCTTCTGTATCACGAACACCCGGATTTAACTGGCGCATTAATTCCACACATGTGTTGGCGTATCTGGTACGTTGCTCTCTGTCTTCAATCGTTAAAATCCAGTCTACTATTTTTTGTATGTTTTTACCGTATTCTTTTAATACGATGCCCTTACCAGGTTCTCCTTTGATTAATGTCATTTTTGTAGTATTAATGCTTCAAGTTAACTAAGATTCGTGAATTCTCAGTTTCGCGAAGCTAAGAATTAGTGTTTTTTCTCCTAAATTTTTAAAATCTATCACTGCTTTACGATCTGTACCGTTCGATTGTATATTTTTAACCTCTCCATAACCGAATTTGGGGTGTTCTACCTTCATTCCGATCATTAAATTGGATGTATCGCTTGGTTTAAAATCTTCAGATGGCGTATATGCCGGTGCAACTTTTGCTTTAACCTGAACGGTGGCAGCAGCAGTTTTGGGCTTAATTCCGCTGAATGCCGGACCTGATTCCTGCGAGCCGATGGAGTTGGCCGTAATAGATGTCATTTGCAAATGGCGCGGATCAATTTCTTCTAAAAATCTGCTTGGCGAACAGCTTTTCAATTGTCCAAAACGGTAACGGGAAGTTGCAAAGCTTAAGGTTAATCGTTTCTCTGCACGTGTGATCGCTACATAAAACAAACGTCTTTCTTCTTCCAGGTCTGCACGGCTGTTCAGCATCATTGCTGATGGAAACAGATCTTCTTCAATACCCACTACAAATACCTGATTGAACTCAAGTCCTTTTGCAGAGTGTATCGTCATGAGCGTTACAGAATCTTTATCTTCTTTGTCTTTTTCGGTATCTGTCAATAAGGATATTTCCTGTAGGTAGCTTCCTAATGATTTGTCTTCCTGATCGGGACGATCCACAAATTCTTTAATACCATTTAAAAGCTCCTGCACGTTTTCATACCGTGCAATACCTTCAACCGTTTTGTCTTCATATAATTCTTTCAGAAGCCCTGATTGTTTTGCTATTTCATTGGCTGCTTCAAACGCATCTTTTGTATTGGCAAGTATTTTATAGGATTTGATCAGATCTACAAAACCTTCTATTACCGGTACCAGACGGCCGGTCATAATACTTTTAACATTGCAAAGAATGTCCCAAACCGTTGTCCCCTGTTCATCTGCAATTACAAATAGTTTTGCTATGGTTGTATCGCCAATACCGCGTTTAGGAAAATTAACGATACGTCTGAAACTCTGTTCATCCTGATCATTTAATACAAAACGCAGATAAGCAAGTACATCTTTAATTTCTTTTCGTTGATAGAAAGACATACCGCCAACTACTTTGTAGTTTATGTTGAGCTTACGAAGCGCTTCTTCAAAACTTCTGGATTGCGAGTTGGTACGGTACAGGATTGCAAAATCCTTGTTTCGCAATTGCATGTTCATTTTGTTTTCAAAGATTGTCTGCGCAATGATCCGGCCTTCTTCATTATCACTGGCAGCACGGTATACATGGATTTTTTCTCCGGATTCGTTTGAAGTCCATACGTCCTTTTTTAACTGCGCTTTATTTTTTGTAATAACATTATTTGCCGCTTCAACAATTGTTTTTGTTGAACGGTAATTCTGTTCCAGTTTTAAAACTTTTAATTCCGGATAATCTTTTTCAAAATTTAAGATGTTCTGAATATCCGCACCACGGAAGGCATAGATACTTTGTGCATCATCACCCACCACGCAGATGTTGCGGTTCATCGCCGCCAGCTTTTTGGTTATGTTATACTGTGCAATGTTTGTATCCTGAAACTCATCTACCATGATGTATTTGAATTTATGCTGGTATTTATTCAGCACGTCCGGATGTTCATTGAAAAGTTTATAGGTATAGAAAAGTAAATCGTCAAAATCCATCGCACCGGCGCGGATCAGGCGTTCCTGATACATCTGGTACAATTTACCCATTTCAGGACGTAATGCTGCCCGGTCATCTGCCATATAATTTGGATTGGCAATATACTCTTTATATGAAATGAGCCTGTTTTTTGCCGCACTGATGCGGTTAAAAACAGTATTCGGCTTGTAAACTTTGTCGTCTAAATTCTGTTCCTTTAATATCGTTCTCAGCAACGATTTAGAATCTTCGGTATCATAGATCGTAAAGTTGCTTGGAAATCCAATTTTCTGAGATTCAACTCGCAGGATACGCGAAAATACAGAGTGAAACGTTCCCATCATTACATTTCGTGCTTCACTGCCGCATACAGCCTGAATCCGGTGCTGCATTTCTTTGGCAGCTTTATTGGTAAATGTGAGGGATAATATATTAAACGGTTCTACACCTTTTTGTATTAAATGGGCAATACGGTAGGTAAGTACACGGGTCTTTCCTGAGCCGGCACCGGCTATAATCATTACAGGGCCATCTGTTTGTTCAACCGCTTGTCGCTGAACATCATTTAATGAATCTAGATAACTCATTTACGGGATTTATTTAAAGGATAAATTTACGATTTAATCCCCTTTAAAACCATTATCTTTGTGGGGAGTATTGATATGTTGATAAATTTAATCATATGATTTCTTTAGGAAATGCTGTTGTAAGCGACGATGTAGCTGAAAAGTTCTTTGTGTGCGATTTATTGAAATGCAAAGGGGCCTGTTGTGTAGAAGGAGATATGGGAGCGCCGCTTGATGTGGAAGAAGCCCTTATATTAGAAGAAATTTATCCGATTGTTAAGCCGTATTTATCAAAAGATGGTGTTAAGACAATTGAAAAGCAGGGGACATCTGTTACCGATGAAGAAGGTGAGCCTGTAACGCCAACAATAGGCAATAACAGAGAATGCGCCTATGCGATATACGATCCGAAAGGCATTTTAAAATGCGGTATTGAGCAGGCATATATTGAAGGCAAAATTACGTATCAGAAACCCATTTCCTGTCATTTGTATCCGATCCGTATTACCAAATACGACGAGTTTGATGCCTTGAATTACGACCGCTGGAGTATTTGTAAACCTGCATGTTCAAACGGTAAGGAATTAGGCGTTCCTATTTATAAATTTTTGAAAGGGCCGCTTATCCGTAAGTACGGTGAATCCTGGTATGCAGAACTTTGTAAAACAATTGAAGATAAACAAAAATAATTCATGAGTGTGGCGAAGGAATATTTTCAAGGCATTAAAAGTGTTTTGAAAATAGAAATGAGTGAGGATGCTAAAATTTATGAAGAAGAACTTGCCAAACAATCCATTCAGGAACGCAAAGAACTTGGTATTACGTGGTATCCGTTATTTATAAAATCTGAATACTATGGTTTTGCAGAGCGCCTGCACATTGAAGTTGAACGCAAATACGAAGCGGATACACCAAATATTTTTTATTCAGGAGACAAAGTACGGATCTTTTCAAACCAGCAGCATAATACAAAAGAAGATTTTATTGATGGTGTAATTACGGCGTCCGCCGGGAATTTGGTAACCGTACAGCTGATGAAAGATGAGGCGCCGGATTGGCTTTCGGATGGAAAGATCGGTATGGATAAACTATTTGATAAGCATAGTTATGAAACGATGCTTTCAACGCTTGATTACTGGGCTTCAGACGATGGATTAACAAAAGATTCGATCCGGTTACGCGATGTTATTTTAGGTGAAAAAACTGCTTCATTCAATACAAAAGAAAATTACGCAGCACCGGACAAGTTAGATATTACACAAAAGAAAGCCTGGGAAAAAGCCATACAGGCGCAGGATGTAGCAATCATTCATGGACCTCCGGGCACAGGTAAAACAACTACCATTGTTGAAATAGTAAAAACTCTGATAGAAAAAGGGGAGCGTGTATTGGTTTGTGCTTCGAGTAATGCGGCTGTTGATGTATTAACGGAAAGGCTTGCTGCCAGAGGCTTGCCGGTTGTACGATTGGGGAACCCTTCCAAAATTACGGAGCAGAATCTGCAGTATTGCCTGGACCGGCAAGTTGTGAATCACGAACAATTTGGTTTAGTGAAAGAATTGAAAAAACGTGCGGAAGAATTTTTTCGCATGGCGAATAAATACAAACGGAATTTTGACCGGGAAGAACGGGAACAGCGAAAAGCCATCTTGAAGGAAGCCCGCAATCTGCGTGGACAAGCCGACGATCACTTACATTTTTTACAGCAAAATGTATTAGTAAAAAATCAAGTGGTAACGTGTACGCCTGTAGTTTCCATGCATAGAGAGATTGGTAAAGAAAAATTTGACACGTTGATTTTTGATGAATCGGGTCAAACCATGGAACCGATGTGCTGGATCCCGATTCAAAAAGTGAAGAAAGTAATTTTGGCAGGCGATCATTTACAACTGCCGCCAACAGTGAAATCCGATGAAGCGGCGAAAAAAGGCCTGGCGATAAGTTTGCTTGAAAAATTAATGCCTTTGCCCGGTATTTCGGAAATGCTTGCCATTCAATACCGCATGAATGAAAAGATCATGCAGTTTCCATCCCAATGGTTTTATGACAATAAACTGGAAGCACACGGCAGTGTTAAAGATCATGCCTTTGATGACGATGTTATTCAGTTTATTGATACGGCCGGAACAGGCTATGAAGAAGAACTGGTTGGAGCACCGTTTGGTATCCGGAATAAACAGGAGGCAGATCTTGTTCTTGCTATTTTGAATAACGTAGCTGAATTAAATAAACAGGCAAGCATCGGAATTATCAGTCCGTATAAATTACAGATTCAATACATTCGTGAACAATTGATCGAACAGAAAATCACGTCTAAAAATATTCAGGTACAAACCGTAGATGGTTTTCAGGGACAGGAGAAGGATATTATTATTATAAGTCTGGTACGTTCCAACGGAAAACAGGAGATCGGTTTTTTAAAAGACCTGCGACGCATGAATGTTGCAATCACACGTGCACGTAAAAAGCTTATTGTTATAGGAGATTCGTCTACATTGTCATCATCAAAATTTTACGCCGGTTTTCAGGAATATATTGAATCGCATAATGGGTATCACTCAGCCTGGGAATATATCAGTTAATCAATATCTGTAATTCGTACATAAAAAAAGAGCGGTGCCATAATTAGCGCCGCTCTTTTTTATGTTTTAACAGGTAAGGATTATCTGATAATTGTTACCTGTCCTGTTTGTTTATAAGGACCTTTAAATTGTCTGCGTCCTTCGTATGTAACGATCCAAGGATAGATACCGGATGGTGCAGGCTGTCCAAGATAATTACCATCCCAGGCAGCATTTTTATCCGTGCTCATGAAGATTACTTCACCCCATCTGTTAAATACAGTTAACTTATAATTCTGTTCGTATCTTCCGTAGCCTCTGAAGTATTGGTCATTACCGCTTCCCAATAAGTCAGGTGTAAAGGCCGTTGGCACTTTAATGATCGGAGCACAGATTGCTAATACATTTGTTTGATCTGTAGTTGAACAGTTATATTTATTTGTTATCACTACTACATAGCTACTGTCATCTAAAGGCATAACATTTAATGTATCAGATGTAGCAGCCGTGCCATTGTTCCAAAGGAACGTAGTACCTGCCGGCTGGTTACCCGGATCAAGTGTTACCGGTAAGCCTGCATCCGGACAATACACGTATTCTTCCGGTAAAGTTGAAACCGGATACGCTGCATAGTCGATTACATTTGTTGATGTATCTTTACATTGATCTATGGATAGAGCTCCTTTATACGTTCCGATCGTAGAAACAATAATTGTTGAATCTCTTGAGAAAATTGCTCCGCCATCTTTTCTCCAGTCGAAAGTCAGTTGTAAGAACTGATCTAAATTCGGAATGTTAACAGGACGTGCGGTTAATCGTACCTGCAATCCTTCACAGGTAGTTGAATCAAGAGAAACCATTTGCGGAATCGGCAAACCAATTACATACACACTATCTACTGAAGAACATCCTGTAGCAGGGTTTGTCGCAACGATATCATATTTAATTGTATCATTTGGAACAGATGTAATGGTGATTGGACTTCCTGTTCCTTGAGGTGCACCATTTAAACTCCAGTTAATAGTTGATGTTGCAGGAATTGCCGCTGCACTTAAGCTGGTATTTCCACAGGCAATCGCATCAGCTGTTGTTATAATTGGTACAGGTCTTACCTGAATCTGATCGGAAGAACTACAATTTCCATAAGAGAATTCAATCCTGAATATACCTGTATCCGGAACAATAATGAACGTTTTGTCCTGGCCGGTCATGATTGATCCGTTATTAAACCATTGGTATAAACCTGGAACCGTTGGTTGTGGAGACGGATTTGATTGTATCAACAAATTCTCTCTGTAACAAGTAGGAGCATTCGGTGAAAACGTATAATTCGGTAATACAAAAGTGGTAATTGCAACGGTATCTGTTGTAATACAGCCTTTGTAATTTTCAGCGACTAAAATTCTTTTTGTATCACCTGCAATGGTAAATGTGTGAGAAGGAGCGTTTGCCGGAGCAACTACTGTTCCTGTTTCATCTTCCCATGAATAATTAACTCCGTTTTCTATGTTGTGCGCTTCCACTGTAATTGCTGCACCTACGCAAGAGAATTGATCTGTACCTGCATTTGCAATTGGCATTGGTTCAATCAACAAGTCCGCAGTGCTTGAAACTGCATTACAGGTGCCGTAATTTGATGCGGTTAATGTAAGCGTAACTTTTCCAGCCACGATATCTGCATGAGTAGGGTAGTAAACCGCATTCAAGGTTGAATTGTTTACTGCAAATGTACCTGCAGTTGAAGAAGACCATGTTGCATCTCCTGAAAGACTGCTGATAATTGTTCCGGTTAACGCAGCACCATTTAAGGTGTCACAGATGATCGGAGCACCAGCAGATACCTCTGGTACAGGAGAGATTGTAACGGTTAAGTCACTGTTTCTCGAACTGCATATACCAGAATTAGCAGAAGTTGCAGTCAACGTGACTGAACCTGATGTGAGATCTTCTTGTGAGAAGTTATATGATATCGGTGAACCTGTTGAGTTTGGTGTAAATGAGCCTGAGCCACTTGTTGTCCATTCTACACTGGCAGCATTGGCAACACCTGCACTTACCTGTATGATATTTAAATCAGCACATACAGCCTGGTCAGAAGATGCAATTACTACCGGTACAGGTTGTACCGTAATTTTGAGTGTATCGTAAACCGGTTTACACAAGCCTTGATTAACTGTTTTAGCAAAGACGTTAAATATTTTATTTGCTGTATCAGAATCAAACATGATGTATTGAGATGTCAAGCTGTTTGATGGGTTCGTAAATATACCCGCACCGGATGTTGTCCAGTCTACGCCTGTTGCAATTGTAATATCAGCAGACAAATCAACAACCTGGTCTGCACAAACAAGTTTGTCAGGACCGACATTTACGGTTGGTTTAGGAGTCAGCTTAATAATGAAGTCATCAAAGTATGCATTACATGTACCATTACCGGTTGTCTGTAAAGATATACCTACCAAGCCTTTTGCTCTATCGGCAGCAGATGGAACATATACCGCATTGAGATCAGAAATACTTGGAGAAAATATACCCGTACCTGTTGTTGCCCATTCACCACCCAGCGCATTTGTGATCGTTGGAGTTAACTGAACAAATGCTGTATCTGCACATAATGTAACATCTGAACCTGCACTAACCGTTGGGGCAGGAGTTATTGTTAAGATCATGTCATCAAAGCTTGGAGAACAGATACCATTGTTTGTTGATGTTAATGTAATGGTTAAGCCCCCTGCATCAATATCTGCCTGATCGGCCACAAAGATCGGATTCAAATCGGTTGCATCCGGATAGAAATCTCCACGGCCTGTTCCACTTGTCCAGATACCAGAACCTCCCAAACCGCCTACTGTACCATTCAGCGGGAAGAAACCGGCATCCGCACAGGCAATCTGATCAAAGCCTGCATTAACCAATGAAGCCGGAGATTGCAGGATTGTTATAGAGAAGTATTTGTCAATTTCTTTACACGGATTTGAACCTAATGTAGAAACATAGATGATTACACCACCATTTAATTCATCATCAGCAGAAGGAGTATAGATGATTGAATTGCCGGTTGTTGTATTGAATGTTCCGGTACCTGTTGTCTTCCAGATGATAGAAGTAGCATTAGTAAAGCTGGAAGATGCAGTAATAACATTTCCTGTACAGATAGAATCATTTCCAACAGAACCTGTCAAGGTAGGCTTTGGATCAAGCGTAATAGCTACCGTACTTGTGTAAGCGTTACATGTACCGTTTCCGGTTGTTGTTAATGTCAGTGTTACATTACCCGCAGCTTTATCTGCAGCAGATGGAATGTAATTTGCATTTAGTAAACCTGCATTCGGTGTAAATGTTCCACCTGAAGGAGATGTCCAGATCCCTCCGGATGCAACCAGTACAGAGCCATTTAAAGGAATAGACGTTGTATCCGTACATACCGTGATCGGGCTTCCTGCATTTACTTTTGGAGGGCGCGTGAATGTAATGCTCATTTGTGCAGTAGCCGCAGGGCAACCTGTTAACTGGCCAGTCGTAGATACCTGAACAGTAATGGTTCCGGCTGTAGTGTCAGCAGGTACAGCAACATTATATTTTGTACTTGTGGCTGTATTGTTTACAAACGTACCATTAGCTGTTACATTTGACCATAGTACACCTGTTGCATTTGTAACGGTTGAATTGACATCAACTGTAGTAGCATCACCACAAACCGTTTGGTTTGATCCTACGGTTATTTTTGGAGCAGGAGCGATAGATAATTTTACCGTATCTGTAGCTGCTCTACAAGCAGTATTGTTGCCTGTAGATGTAATTGTCAATACTACTTCACCGCCATTTTTATCTGAATTTGAAGGTGTATAGGTAGGCGTTAATGTTGTTCCGTTTGCAAATGATCCAGATCCTGAGGTAGACCAGATAACTCCTGTGCTGATACCATTACTTGTTCCGGATAAGCCTACATTCGGAGAGTTTGTACAAATTCTAGGTACTGTCCCTGCATCCACTACAGGCCCAGGGATGATTGTAAATGTTACGTTATCCGTGGCTGCCGAACAAACTCCATTATTAATGGTTGTTAATGTCAACGTTACTGTCCCTGCTGAAATTTCTCCTGCAGAAGGCGTATACAACGCATTTAATGTTTCATCATTTGGATTAAACGTTCCCGCATAACCAGACCATTTTGCAGAAGAACCAGTACCTTCTAATTTAATCGGAAGATCTGTACTACATACTGTTTTAGATGGGCCAGCGTCAATTGGTGGTGCAGCAACGAATGTGATAACCACATCATCCATAACATTTGAACAGCCGCTTAACGCTGATCCTATGATACGTAAGGTGACACTGCCGCCAGGAACTGCATCTGCTGCATCCACGTTATACGTTGTTGATAATGTCGATGCAGATGATAAACTTCCGTTGCCGGATAATATAATCCAGCTTACATTAGATAAGTTTGTTCCTGAAGCATTAACTGTTACGGTTGGTACACTGTTACAAACCTGAAGATTATTTCCGGCTGATATGGTTGCAACCGGATTGAATTGCAGGTTCACATTTTCGCTTACCGCGTTACACAACCCATTCCCGGTTGATGTTAATGTTAATACAACTGTACCAACGGTCAAATCAGAGGCTGAAGGCGAGTAGTTTGGATTTAACGTCGTATTGTTCGGATCGAAAACACCGCTTCCGCTTGTTGTCCAGATACCACCTGTAGCGTTAAGTACTTTACCGCCTAATAATAACTGATCGACATCCGCACAGACTGTTCTGTCACTGCCCGCATTAACAACCGGTACAGGTGCAATTGTAATATTTACGTTGTCAGATACTGGTCTACATGTGCCGTTATTGGTAGTAGTTAATGTAAGAACGATGTTTTTAGCAGTTGTATCTGCATTTGAAGGAATGTATTCAGCATTTTTAACCAAAGCACTTGGTACAAATGTACCTGAGCCGGAAGTCGTCCATCTAACACCACCCGCAATAGTTGAATTGCCATCTAAAATAACTCCGCCTGAATCAGCACAGATAGCTATATCTGTACCCGCATTAACAGTTGGTCTTGGAGTTATTCGTATATTAATAGTATCTCTAACAGCCAGACAGGTTCCATTACCCGTTGTTACTCCGGCTATTCTTACTAAGCCTGCAGTAATATCGGCAGCAGATGGGAAATAAGTTGGCTGAACGGCTGTATTGTTCGGGCCGAATACTCCGGAACCGCTTGTTGACCATAATACTCCTGTAGCGGTTGTTAAGGTAGCCTCATTTAAAAGAACACCTAAACTGTCTGCACAGATTGTTTTATTGAAACCAGCTTCAAGTGTTGGTGCAGGTGTTATTGTTAATGTTAAGTGACCTTGTGCAGGTTTACATGTACCATTACCGGTAGTTGTCATTGCTAATACAACTGATCCCGCAGCTTTATCAATAGCAGAAGGAGTATAGGTAACAGTTGTTAATGTTGTACTGGAGAATGTTCCCGTACCGGATGTTGTCCATCTGATTCCGGTAGCACCAGCCGTAAATGATCCTGATACACTTGTTACAGCACTGTTAGCACATACAATTCTATCTGAATCGATCGATACTACCGGAGCAGGTGTTATTGTTAGTGTTAAGCTTTTGCTTTCTGCAGGACACGCACCATTTGAAGTAGAGGTTAATGTCAATACAACGGTACCTGCTGCTCTATCAGCATTTGTTATAGAATATACTGCATTTAAATCAATTGTACTTGGGAAAAATATTCCGGTACCGGATTTAGACCAAACACCGCCCCCGGCATTCGTTATTTTACCAGCCAATTGAATGTATGTACTATCACCACAAATTGTCTGATTCGGTCCGGCAACTACAATCGGTACCTTTTTAAAGGTAACTGTAACTGTTTTGAAAACCGGCGTACAGGTACCATTTCCGGTAGACGTTAGGGTGAATATCACAGAACCAGCAGTTGTATCTGCTTGCGTAGGTGTGTATGTTGTTGCTAATGCATTTGCATTAGCAAATGTACCGGTACCATTTGATGTCCATGTTCCTCCAGCAGCATTTGTAACAGTACCATTAAGTGAAATAGCTGATACATTTGCGCATAGTGTTTGTGGTAATCCAGCATCAACAATTGGCGCAGGTTTTATAGTAACCTGCACCTGGCCGGTTTTTGCTTTACAAGAACCATTACCTGTTGTTCTTACAGTCAATGTTACTAAACCGCCTGCAATGTCTGCAACAGAAGGTGTATATGTAGTAGAAGGTGCTGTCTGATTTGCAAATGTTCCTGTTCCGTTTGTTGTCCAGTTAACTGCAGAAGCAACAGTTGTTACTGCATTCAGGTTAACAATGGAATTGTTTTCACAGACAGTTTGATTTGAACCGGCATTTAATGTAACAATAGGAGTAATTGTGATTGTGACATTTCTTACAATCGGATTACATATGCCATTACCTGTTGTTGTTGCCGTTAATGTTACCGTACCGGCAGCAATATCTGCAGCTGAAGGAATGTATCTGGCAGAAGCAGTAGAAGCATTTGGGGTAAATGAGCCTGTTCCGCTTGTTGTCCATGCCACACCTGTTGCAATTGTATATGTTGCACTCAATTGTACATATGCTGAGTCACCGCATATGGTAAGATTTGAAGGTATTGTAAGTGTAGGTGCTGGCGTGATTGTAAATGTTACAGCACTTGTTACTGCCGGACATCCGCCATTTCCTGTTGATGTTAATAATAAAGAAACAGAACCAGCAGTAAGATCTGCCGCTGAAGGCGTATAGGTAGTAGATAAACTTGCAGGTGTTCCTATAGTACCGGAACCGGAAGTGATTGACCATACACCGCCTGTAGCAACAGCTACTGTACCGTTTAATGCAAAGCCGCCGGCATCCGCACAGAACGTTTGATTAGGGCCTGCACTTACTGTAATGGCAGGAGTAATGGTTAACGTAATTTGTCTGGCTACCTGTTTACAGAATCCGTTGCCTGTAGATGTTAATGTTATGTTTACAGAACCGTTTGCACGATCTGTTGCTGATGGCGAATACGTTGCATTTAGTGTATTTGCATTTGGCAAGAAAGAACCTGTTCCGCTTGTTGTCCATACGCCGCCTGTTGCATTTGTTACTGTACCTGTAAGTTGATACGTAGCTAAACTACCGCACATTGTTTGATTGGCAGGACCTGGATTAACAATCGGGCCAGCTGGTATTGTAATAGTAATCTGACTTGATTTCGTAGGACAGGCACCACTTGGTGTTGTATTGATTGTTAACGTTACTGTACCGGCAGCAATTTCACCGGCAGAAGGCATATACGTTGTTGTCAATGAATTTGCGTTTCCATAAACACCGCCTGCAGCACTCCAAACAGCCGGAGATCCTGTAGCAGAAAGAGAAATAGGTAATTCTGTAGAACAAACAATCTGGTCTGCACCTGCATTAATAGAAGGTACAGGAGTATAGCTTATTGTCATTGTATTAGATACCGGCTGACATAATCCATTTCCTGTTGAGGTTAATCTAAGTGTAACACTACCATTTATTACATCCTGATTTGATGGCGTATAGGTAGTAGATGTATTATTTGCATTTCCAAAAGTACCTGTACCCGAAACCTTTGACCAAGTACCACCCGTTGCTCCGGTAACGGTACCGGATAAATTTGAAACCGTTGAAACCGTACCGCAGACTACCTGATTTGCTCCTGCATTAACAGTTGGTGCAGGGGCTATTAATATAGTAACGTTAGCAGAAACAGGAGAACATGTTCCATTACCGGTTGTTGTTACCGTTAAGGTAGCAGTTCCTGCTGTTATTTCACTAAGGGAAGGTGTATATGAAGTAGATGCAGCTGTTGTGTTCGCTATTGTTCCTGTACCTCCTGACCATACAATGCCTGTTGCCAATGTTCTTGTAGCAGAAATTGTTGCTGTAGGGAAATCCGCACACACATTTACAGGTGTAGTTGGAGTAACGGTTGGAGCAGGAGAGAATGTAATGGTTCCTGTTGAAGATACTGCATTACAATTTCCATTACCGGTTGACTGTAGCGTTAGATTTAATGTACCGGCAGAAATTTCTGCTGCAGTAGGTGTGTATATCGGGTTAAGAACATTTCTGCTTGGAGAGAAAGAACCCGCGCCTCCTGTCCATCTGCCTCCGGTTGCAATGGTAACAGATCCATTTAAATTTACAGCTGCATTGTTTGAACAAACCGTATAATTACCCGCAACTACAACTGGTGTAGCTGTGAAAGTCATTGTTGTTGTTGCAAATACCGGATTACAATTACCATTACCTGTTGTTGTAAGTCTTAAGGTAACAGTACCTGCAACAAGGTCATTCGGACCCGCAGTATAAGTAGTTACAGCAGATGTAGCTGAACCAAACGTACCATCTCCGCCAGTTGTCCATTGTACGCCAGTTGCTCCGCCAAAGCTGCCATTGAACGTTGCAGTAGGGTTATTTCTACAAACAGATCTGGAAGGCCCGGCACTTACCGTTGGCTGAGGCGTAATGGTAACAACCACCTGATCGGTTACCGGATTACAGGTAGGTAATGTACCTGTAATTGTCAATGTAACACTGCCTGCAGCGATATCTGAAGCTGTTGCCGTATAAGTAGGGTTAACAGTTGTTGGCGCAGAAAATAAACCACCTGTTGGTGATGACCATGAAATTGCAGCGCCACCTGTCGAAGATCCGGCTAGTGAACCTGTTGGTTTGTTTTCACAAATTGAAACAGGCAGGCCGGCATCTACTGTAGGAGCAGGGCCAAAGCTAATAATAAGTGTATCGTAAACCGGCGGACATATACCACCTGTGGTTTGTAAAACAATACCTGTAAAGCCGCTTGCAATTTCAGAAGCTGTAGGAGTATACGTAACGTCTTTTGCAGTAGTACTTGGTACAAACGTACCTCCGCTTCCTCCAATCCATAATTGTCCGGGAGAACCTGTAACTACACTTGATAAATTAATAGTAGGATTATTTGCACAAACGTTTGCAGGGCCTGATGCTACGGCTGTTGGTGCATCATTGAAGTTGATAGTCATCTGACTTTGAACGGGTGTACATAATCCATTACCCGTTGTTGTAAGTGTTAAGACTACTGAAGAACCTGCTAATTCAGTAGTACTTGGTTTGTAATTTGCGGTCAATGAATTCGCATTTGGTGTGAATTTACCCGTACCGCCTGACCATGTTCCTCCTGTAGCTATAGTAACACTTCCAGCAAGGTTTACAGAGTCATTTTTACAGATCGTTCTGTTTAACCCTGCATTCGCTGTTGGTCTTGGAGTGATGTTTACATTTACATTTGATGTCACAGAATTACAACCTGCTTTGCTGGCTGTCAATGTTAATGTAACAGCTGTAGGGGCGGCATTAATTTCTGTAGCCGAAGGTGTATATGTTGTTGACGTACTGCCCGGTGTTCCAAAAGTACCTGTACCTCCAGACCAGGTTACACCTGTCTGATTGGTTGCTGTTCCAACAAGGGACGCAACGGCATTATTTGCACATACTGAAACGGGAGATCCCGCATTTACAGTTGGCGCGGGCGTATAGGTAAGTGTTACATTTGCCGTTGCTTCCGGACAAAGGGTGCTTCCCGTAGTGGTGATTGTTAACGTCACCGAACCTGCTGTTATCTCAGCAGCAGTAGGTGTATAGGTAGCATTTTTTGTTGTGTTATTAGGCACAAACGTACCCGCGCCTCCAGTCCACCTGATACCGGGAGCAACAGTCGAGTTGCCATTGAGTGTTAAGGTTGGATTATTCGCACAGGCAGATTGCGGCGGACCTGCACTAACTGTTGGGCCACCAATAAAGGTTACTTTTATTGAATCTTTTACAGAAGGACATCCACCATTACCCGTAGATGTTAAATATAAATAAATAGATGGGAGCGCTAGATCGGCTGTTGAAGGAGTAAAGGTTGTAATAGGAGAGTTTACATTGGCAAACGTTCCGGTTACACCTGGTTTAATGCTCCATCTGCCGCCTGTAGCACCTGTTACCGCACCGTTTAATTGAATCGGTCCGGCATTGGTACAGCTGTTAATATCGTTGGCACTACCGGTTCCCGGTGTTCCTGTATTTGCATCTACAGCAATACTTCCGGGTACATTATATACAGCATTAACATTGATGTAATTGGCATACCACCAGGTATTGATGGTTCTGTTGTTCCCCCAGTCATTTGTTGTTGGATTACTGGATGCAGGTATTGCCCCGGCAGTAACGGAACCGAAACCGTGACAGCCTGAAGTTGCCGTAGGTACACCGGTTGTACAGCCGGAAAGGTTTGCAGTACCGCCGCCAATTCCTGTATCATCCCAGAATAACAATGGCGGAGGGCCAGCAGGACGTACGAGTGATACTATATATCCGTACGGATGGTTTTCAACGTCAAATAATGGTAAATGAGTAATACCATTGAAATAATCTAGTCGCATATCCAACGGTGTACCGGGAGTAATCAAATTACCTAATCCATCACGGCTGTTCCATGGGATACAGTTTGAACCTACAACCAATGTCTGTTTAATGATTACATCCGATGTACCAAACTGGTAACCGGGCACACCGTTAAAGTTTAATAAAAGTTCAGCACCACCGGCCTTATCAACGACAATATTTATACATCGGTTATTGACATCACATCCGGTAACAGTAATATTATTTTTATTCAGAATATCGCCGAATATACCTGTACCATACGCACATTGATCCGGATCATTAAGAAATATTTTATAATCTGCATACGTGGAGTTTGTATTGGTAGATCTTCTGTCTAATGCAGTATTGCCTGTATTGGCCACACCTGTAGAGTTACAGGCAATTGTAAAACCGAACGGACGGATTCTATTGAAATTAAGACCCGTTACAATACCATCATTGGCATATACATACATAGTAGCGATAAATGCCGCATTGGCCGCATTCACATTGATGTCCCATGTTTTGGAAAACAGACGGCCTGGGATTCTTGTTCCTCCTGCACCATTAGTAACTGTTAAATCAAAATAGCGTAGACGTACTTTTGTTTTTTGTTGTGTAGCAATTGCTGCAGTTTCTGCCGGTGTACGGATAACGAAGTCCTGTACAATAGGAATTCCTGTAGGCATACCTGCTGTACTTTTTCTAAAAAATTCAATGTAATAGTCGCCTCCACCCATTGCAGGTGTAACGTTAAAGGATAATGGTGTATAACCACCTGCACCTCCAACAATAGTATTCGGACCGGCAACTGCCTGTGCATATGAACCGATTGAACCTGCACCTGTATTCGTTACCTGTCGCCATCCTGTTGCAGGAAAAGCTTGGTTATTATTAGGATCTATAATTCTATACCACAGCGTACTGGTACCACCCATGTCACCGGCATCATAGTTCATACCAAAATAAACAACTTCTGTTGGGTTACAGATTGTGAAGTTCAATCTCTTTGTTTCAGGAGCACCATAAGTAAAAGAATTTCTGGCCGGGTCATTATTATCCCAAAGCTGTAATACACCCTGATTGTCAGATGCTAAAGTTGGAGTTAACTGAGCTGTTCCCTCTGCAAATGATGTAACACATGTTAACATCAGAAGAGCTAAGCTGAGTAATTGTTGGTGTATAGTATGTTTTATTTTGAAGGTGTATAGTTGTTCCATAAGTACGATGTACTAGTTTGCTAACTTTTACGTGATATAGTCGAATAATGTTGTTTTTTTGTGAATAAACTGTTATTCTTTAATATCCGGACATAGATTGATGTTAGATTCAAGTTCCTGGTAACCATTCAATTCCTTCGTTGTAATAAAATCATCACAAATTTTATAATTTTCAGATTGGATCGAAATTTTATACTTGCCACCTTCAGGAAGTGCCATAATATATTTCCCCGTTGTTTTATTAGAATTATAAATACCAACAACAGAATTGTTTTCTGTATTAATTACTTCTATACGCGCACTTACGGGTTGCTTGGAAAGTGAATCCTGAATAACACCAACAATTACCAATACATCCTGTACGTTTGTTTCTTCTAATGTTGCTACATATATATCTTTATCCCCATAGCCTTCCGGACGGATAGACGCGAAGTAAATTCTTTTTCCGTCTGCTGATAATGAAAAGTGCAGATCATCGTGTGTAGAGTTTAATGGATAGCCTACATTAATAGGTGTATTCCATTGATTGGTAGAATCCGTTAATGCAGTACTGTAAAACATATCAAAACCGCCCATAGAATTATGTCCGTTGGAACTGAAGTAAAGTGTTTTACCATCCGGATGTAAAAAAGGAGAGTCTTCGTCGTATTTAGAATTGATGGTTGATCCTAAATTAATTGGACGTGCCCATTCACCATTTAAAAGTTTTTTAGAAATATATAAATCAAGTCCGCCATACCCGCCAGGCTGGTTGCTGCTGAAAATAATATAACTGCCATCTTTTGTTAAACAGGCAGAAGGTTCATAGAATTTGGAATTCACTTCTCCTTTTAATTCTTCTGCAATTGTCCAGGTAGTTCCATCAAGTTTTGAAGAAAGGAAAGCACCTTCATTTACATATCTATATATAAGTAATTCCTGTCCATCAGGTGTTAAGGAGACACTTGCATCGTGGCCGTTTGTATTGATAGCAGGTCCCATATTTAACGCTTTCTGCCATACGGAACCTTTTTTTGAAGAAATATAAACGTCTTCAAAAAATAATCCATCTTCCGGATCAATCATTCCGCCTGTCGTTTCGGGTCTGCAGGAAGTAAAGATAATTTCTTTTTCATCCAGTGTAAGTACAGGGCCGTATTCGGCATATGAACTGTTAATTTCAGGGCCTAAATTTTCTATGTCAATAACAATAGGTGTTTGAACAATTTTCTTTCCATTCTCACACATCTCAATTTCTCTATAAATATCTTTAATAATCAACGCATTTTTTGATTTCGCTTTATATAAATGCGAAAGACAAACATCGAATTCTACAATAGCATCATCGAAGCGATAATCTAAATGGTATGCCCTGCCTAAATAATAATGTAATGTGGGCGGGTATTGATTCGGTTTTAATTTACATTTCTCTAAATACACCAATGCTTTTTTCTGATCACCGGTTGTGTTAATGTAACTAACACCAATAGGGAACATATATTTGGGCACGTTTGGATATAAACTATCCAGATGAAGATATAAGGGTAACGCGTGATAATAATCCTGATTTGTAAAAGCTGTATGAGCAACAGACTCAGTTTCAGAACGAGAAGAAGATACCTGTGCTGAAACTTTTAGTGGTGTAATGCACATGCATAGACCTCCCAAAAGTATAATAAGGAATGCTGATTTCATTGAAAACATTATCATTGTGAGTTTTTGATATCTACAAATTAACAGAAAGTATGAGTACAAAAAAACTATTCTCAATAAATTTCGTATTGGGAATTACGAACTATATTTCCGTATATTTGATCGTAATTCATTCTAAATATAATATACATGTTTAGTACAATTAGCCTACGTATTATTAAAACAACAGCACTTTTACTGCTTTTCAGTATAAGTAAAACTGCTTTTTCCCAAGATATACAGTTTTCTCAATTCTACGCTAATCCAATGTTTCATAATCCTGCATTTGCCGGCAGTATTCATGCTACAAGAGGGATGGTGCAAACAAGATTGCAATGGTTGGGTTTAGATGCGAATTATAAAACATATTATGCAGCGGGTGATACATACCTATCTAAATACAAAAGTGGTCTGGGCTTTCAGATAGTACGGGATATTCAGGGTTCAAGCATTTATTCATCTACACAATTTTCATTTCTTTATTCATATGAAGTCCCTGTTACCAAAACGTTTACCGTTCGTTTCGGCTTACAGGCTTCAGGTGTTCAGCGTACATTAAATTACTCCGGTTTAAGATTCCCTAATCAGTTTAACGACGCAGCGCAGGATGTATTTGTAGGCGGCGGAAATTATCAGACAGGAAATGAAAATCAATTATATGCAGATTTCTCAGCGGGTACTGTTATCTATTCAGACCGCTTGTGGGGCGGCTTTTCAGTACAGCATTTAAATACCCCTGTACAATCTTTTGCGGGTGCTACTAAAGATAATTTAGATATGACCTATCAATTGATCGGTGGATATAAAATTCCGTTGTCTCAACGGAAATATTTAGCCTATACAGAAGATAAAACAGAAATAAGCATTACACCAACTTTTCATTATAAATCTCAAGGTAAAGCAGATCAATTAGATATTGGTTTGTATGGTGTTTATAGTCAATTGATGGCAGGTTTCTGGTACAGAGGTATTCCGATCAAGCATTATGCTGCACAGGTAAATAACAGAGAATCGGTTGTGTTTTTAGTAGGCTGGATGTATAAAAACTGGTGTGCAAGTTATAGCTATGATTTAACCATTTCAAAGTTAACAGCTGCGGGGCCGGGTGGCTCGCATGAATTTAATGTGACATACATTCATAAGCCAGTAAAGAAGCACAAGCCAATGAGACGTTTACCTTGTCCTAGTTTCTATAAACATTAATTGTTGTAACAGATACAATATAGCGCATAAAAAAGGTCCTGATTAAATCAGGACCTTTTTTATGCGCTATATTGTAGGATTTATATTATCAGATCAATGGAAATAAAATTTGTATTCTCCACTGTGTTTTTTTGTTTTCGATTTACTTTTTTCAGCAGCTGCGGCAGATGCTGCTGCATTTGTTTTTTGCCTGTTTTTCTCAGAAGCCTTTTGATTTATAGCTTTATTTTTTTCGTTCTCATTTACGATTTTATTGGCAGAATTGGCATGATACCCCTTTTGACTTGTTTTTTCTCTTTTACTCATGTAATACTGCTTCTTGCCGGAACAAGAAAACAAAGATGTTAACAATAGCGTACCGATTAATAACCTTTTCATGCACAAATTCGTTTTTGTATCTGTACGCAAAATAACATAATAAGTTTTTTATAGCAATCAAAACATATGTATAAGTGCTTAATTATTTCAATTCTCACATGGTTTTCATGTATCGTTTCTGTTTATGCGCAAGCAATACCAAAAGAAGCGAGAAATTATCTGGAAGAAGGAAAGATCTATTATGATGGAGCGAATTATTTAAAAGCCCTGGATAGTTATCTGGGTGCTTATAAATTTGTGCCGAATGATCCCGGAGTGAATTATTCCATTGCCTTATGTTATATTCAAACCTATAGTTACGATAAAGCATTAACGTATTTGATTCCTGCAAAAAAAGCAGGGATAAAAGATCCCTTGTTAGATTATTATATGGGGCTTGCCTATCATGCCAACAGTAATATTGATGAGGCGTTAAAGAGCTTGACAGCTTTTCAGTCTACACTGCGTTCTTCTGACAAAGAACTCACTGCTCAAACAGCAAAATATATAACGTATTGTAATAATGCGAAGACATTGATGCTGACTCCGGTAAAGATGACAATCACAAACCTGGGTGCATCTGTAAACTCTGCTTATCCGGATTATAACCCGGCAATCAGTGTAGATGAATCAACCATTATTTATACATCCAGAAGGCCAAACTCTACCGGTGGACTTATATCGGAAATGGACGGACATTATTTTGAAGATATTTACATGTCGAATAAACAGACAAACAATTCCTGGGGAACAAGTATTCAGATTGATCAGACAATCAACACAACAAGCCACGACGCCTGTGTAGGACTGTCTTCAGAAGGTCAAACAATGATTGTATATAAGGACGACGGCGGCGGTGATTTATATTACAGTAATTTATCCGGACAAAACTGGAGCAAGCCCATTTCTTTTGGTAAGGCAATAAACACCGACGGATGGGAAGCATGCGGAAACTTTTCTCCGGATGGAAATTATCTGTTTTTTGTTTCAAATAAAAAAGGCGGATTCGGTGGTACAGATATTTATTATGCTGTTAAAAATGCTGCAGGCGTGTGGGGCGCACCGGTAAATATGGGGCCTGAAATCAATACAAAGGAAGATGAATTTTCGCCGTATTTGCATGCAGATGGAAAAACATTTTACTTTAGTTCGCAGGCGCACACATCAATGGGTGGATTTGATATTTTTCAATCAACCATTGATTTATCTATGCAACCTATTGCAGTGAAATCGAAACCGGAAAATCTAGGGTATCCGATCAATACGGTTGGTGATGAAATCTATTTTGTGTGGTCTGCAGATAATAAACGTGCGTATTTCTCTTCAGCAAGAGAAGGTGGTTTGGGCGACAAAGATTTATACCTGCTTGAACGGCCAGTTGCTAAAGCGGCGTTGGTATTATTAAAAGGTACAATTTCTGATTGTAAAACAAAAGAATTTATACAGGCAAGTATTACTGTAACAGATATCGAAAGCGGCAAACTGATTGGTAAATATGTATCAAACAGTTCAACCGGTAAATACATTGTAACATTACCCGCAGGTAAAAATTATTCAATAACGGTAGAAGCAAAAGGATATTTATTCCATTCAAAAAATATCAATATTCCTAAACTGGAAGAGTTTAAAGAAATAGATGATGTGATCTGCCTGGATAAAATTGATATTGGTACAACCATTGTTTTAAATAACGTATTCTTTGATGTAAATAAATCTACACTAAGAAAGGAATCAGAAACTGAACTGGATAAATTGTTTGATATATTAAGTAAGAATCCAAAAATTAAAATTGAAGTTGCAGGCCATACCGATAGTGACGGAGATACACAGGCAAACCTGACGCTTTCAGATGCACGGGCGCATACGGTAAAAGATTATTTAATTGGCAAGGGTATCTCGGCTGACCGCATTATTTATGTTGGCCATGGGGAAGGAAAACCGGTGGTGCCAAACGATACGCCGGAAAATAAGCAGTTGAACAGAAGAACGGAGATAAAAATTCTGGAAAATTAAAAGGAGTGTAAAGTGTAATCGTTGCTCATACATTCGGTAGAAAACAAACAAAAACAGCGGTCTCATATAAAGAGGCCGCTGTTTTGTTTAATGAAATATTAGAATAAAGGAACCAGTACACTATACACTTTTAACTCTACACTATTTGCCGGGCTTTCTCGCAAAAATAAATTATTTCATCCCCAGGCAAGCAATATCTTTTTACCAGTTCAGCCGGAAGTTCTTTTACATACATGCTTTCTGTAACAAGGAAACCGGAACGTTTGATGCGATTGCCATAATCAAGGCCATAGGTGCGCATGTGGTCATCCTGGCCATGTACACGTTCTCTTTCTGCCGGATCTGTAATGGTAGGATCTTCAAATGTTTCCGCACGTGCAGGATCAATCGGGCTTTGCAGAATTGCCCAGCGGCCCGGCTTTAATACCCGCAGCATTTCTTCCATTGCTCTGATATCGTTGTCAACATGTTCAAGCACATGGTTACAGAAAACAACATCAAATGTGTTTGCTTCAAATGGAATGTCATGTACATCCATTTTTACTTTTGCCAGAGGTGATTCAATATCAGCCGTGATATAGTTAATGTTTTTTAACTTTTCAAAACGATCAATAAAACAATGCTCCGGAGCAATATGTAACAGTTTTATGTTGGCAGTAAAGAAATCTGTTTTGTTTTTTAAGAACAACCACATCAACCGATGTCTTTCCAACGATAAGCATTCCGGACACAAGGCATTTTCTCTGCTTACAATTCTTCCATAGGGAAGCATTTTTGAAAATGTGCTGTTACACACCGGACACTCAACGGCATTTCCTCTGTAAACCAACTTCATGGCTTTCATGGCAACCGGACTTACAATCTGTAAATACTTACGCGGAATTTTACGGATAGCAAAACGAATAATCTCTTTCATGCTAACTAGAATTGAATACCTGTATAGTTATGGGGACTTAATTTACGAAGTTCCACTTTGATTTCTTCTGAAACGGTTAGTCCATTGATGAATCCCTGCAGGGTATCTTTTGTGATCTTACCACCATTGCGTGTTAAGTCTTTCAACGCTTCGTACGGATTCGGATAATTCTCTCTGCGAAGAATTGTCTGGATTGCTTCAGCAATTACTGCCCAGTTGTCTTCAAGATCTGCATTGATTGCATCTACATTTAATTCTAATTTTGAAAGGCCTTTTTGTAGGGATTTTAATGCAATTAAGAAATGGCCCAATGGCACGCCGATATTACGCAGCACCGTTGAATCCGTTAAATCTCTCTGTAATCTTGAAATAGGAAGTTTGGTAGAGAAATGTTCAAACAGGGCAATAGCCACACCTAAATTTCCTTCGCTGTTTTCAAAATCAATCGGGTTCACCTTGTGCGGCATGGCAGAAGAACCTACTTCATCTTTTTTAACTTTTTGTTTAAAGTAGTTCATCGAAACATATTGCCACACATCGCGGTCAAAATCGATCAATATGGTTGAGATACGTTTTAGGGTATCAAACAAGGCAGCCAGGTTATCGTAGTGTTCAATTTGCGTAGTATATTGATTGCGCGATAAACCAAGTGTTGTATTCACAAAATCATTTCCGAATTCGATCCAGTTGATCTCCGGATAAGCAACGTTATGCGCATTGAAATTGCCTGTAGCGCCTCCAAACTTTGCGCTGTACGGAATCTGGTGCAATAAATTGATCTGATTGATCAGACGTTCAACAAACACCATAAACTCTTTTCCCAAACGTGTAGGAGAGGCAGGCTGTCCGTGTGTTTTTGCCAGCATCGGAATTGTTTCCCAGCTTTTTGCCAACGCTTCAATCTGTTTAATGGAAGCAGATAATTCAGGATAGATGCAATTGTTTAACACGTCTTTCAACAACAATGGAATAGAAGTATTGTTGATGTCCTGAGAGGTTAAACCGAAGTGTATAAACTCAAGGTAATTACCTAAGTCGTATTTTTTTAATTTTTCTTTTATGAAGTATTCAACGGCTTTAACATCGTGGTTTGTTACCTTCTCAATGTCTTTGATACGTTGCGCATCTTCTAAGCTGAATTCCAAGTAAATGGCACGCAAGGCAGGATAGATCGATTTGTCAAAATCTTTTAATTGCGGCACAGGTTTTTCGCATAATGCGATAAAATATTCTATTTCGATTTTAACTCTGTAGTGAATTAAACCAAATTCAGATAGGTAAGGCGCTAATGAAGCAACTTGGTTTCTATATCGGCCGTCTATCGGGCTGATAGCTGTTAATGCTTGTAATTCCATTTTATTTACTTTAGGAAACATCAAATATACCAAAAAATACCTTAAAATCAGGCTAATTTTAGGCTGCGTGCGGCGTAAACTTTATACACATTTTCGGCTAAAAAAAAGGAAAATAGTATATTCGTAAAATTATTCCCGTTTATGAGTTCGAATAACCAAGTACTTATCGAAGAAAAGATTAACGAAACAGCTGATGCTGTAACGTTGGTTTTAAAACAACATGATTCAATAAAGAATTATAAATCAGGACAGTTTATTACCTTGTTGCTGAATATAGGTGGAGAAAAAGTAAGACGTTCGTATTCTTTTTCCTCTTCCCCGGAAACGGATTCCAAGCCTAGCATTACGATCAAAAAAATACAGGACGGTAAAGCTTCAACGTATTTATTTAATACCATAAAGGCAGGCGACTCATTAGAGTTTCAACAGCCTGCAGGGATTTTTACGCTGGATAAAGCATCGTCAGAAAGCCTTGTTTTTATTGGCGCGGGAAGTGGTATTACACCATTGATCAGCATGATAAAAACGGCTCTGGCAAATAAAAAATTCAAGAAAATCTGTTTGATCTATTCAAACAGAAATGAAGATTCGGTGATCTTTAAAAAGAAACTGGAAGAGTTGAAAGCAGCCTATTCTAATTTCGAAGTTATCTATACCTATAGCCAGCCGCACGATACAAGCTTACCGAAAGGCCGCTTGAACCAAAGTCAGTTTATTAAAATTATTGAACACATAAAAGATCTGGCTGTTGCAAAAACAGACTATTTCTTATGCGGGCCTGATGGCATGCTGGAAGAGGTAAAACATGGTCTGGAAATTTTACAGGTCGCATCTTCAAAGATTCACAAAGAAAGTTTTGTTACGACAAACGAAAACGATTCCGTATTTGTGAGTGTGCCTGAACATGCGGGTGATGCCAATGAAGTAACCATTATGTATCAGGGTAGTGAATATAAATTCACAGTTAAGCCAGGTAAAACAATTTTGCAAAGCGCCCTTGATGAAGACATTGATTTACCATACTCCTGTATGAGTGGTTTGTGTACGGCATGTATGGGTAAGTGTCTTTCAGGTAAAGTGGAAATGGGTGACCAGGATGGCTTGTCTGAAAAAGAAGTTAAGAACGGATACGTATTAACCTGCGTAGGCAGGCCAGCAGTTGCAGGTACTGTAATAGAAATAGACTAAGCATTATTATGAAAAGAACATATCTTCCTGCTGATTTTAAAGTTACTACCTGGGATGCATTGAAACCGTATTTTGAAGAACTGGTTTCAAGAAACATAGCCTCTTCGAATGAATTATATACCTGGTATCAGGATAGAAGCGAGTTTGAATCTGCTATTTCTGAAGATCTCGGATGGCGCTATATCAAAATGACCTGTGATACGACGAATGAAGAAATTAAAAACGCGTTTAATTTTTTTGTATCTGAATTGCAGCCGGCCATGGCGCCGTATTCAAACCAATTGGATACGAAAGCGCTGGAAGACCCGTTTTTAAAGGAACTGAAGGATAAGGAAGGTTTTGATATCGTAATTAAATTGCTGGAAAAAGATAAAAGCATCTACCGCGATGAAAACATTTCATTGTTTTCTGAAATAGAGCAAACAGCGCATGAATTTGGCACCATTTCCGGAGCAATGACCGTTACGATTGACGGCAAAGAAATAACGATGCAGCAGGCATCCGATTATCTGCTTCAGCTGGACAGAGTGAAAAGGGAAGAAGCCTGGAGAAGAATAAATGAAAGAAGATATCAGGAAAAAGACACGTTAAATAATTTATATACAACCTTGATCGGTTTGCGCCATAAGGTTGCATTAAACGCAGGCTTTAAAAACTTCAGAGACTATATGTTTACTGCTATGGGGCGTTTTGATTACACCCCTGCAGATTGTTATGCATTTCACGATGCAATTAAATCTGAAGTTGTACCGATCTTAAATACCTTAGCGGAAGAACGAAAAAAAGCGTTGAATCTGGATGCCTTAAAACCATGGGACCTGTCAGTAAATTATTTCGGAAATACACCCTTAAAACCATTCAACGATGCAGATGATCTGACTGAAAAAACAATTGAATGTTTTGCAGCATTGGATGGTTACACAGCAGATTGTATCGCAACGATGAAACAAATGGGGCACCTCGATCTGATGTCCCGCAAAGGAAAAGCACCGGGTGGTTACAACTATCCGCTGGATGAAACCGGAGTGCCCTTTATATTCATGAATGCGACACAATCGCTTCGCGATTTAGTAACGATGGTGCATGAAGGCGGGCATGCCCTCCACTCATTTTTAACAGCCGATCTGGAGCTGAATGTCTTTAAACATCCAACTTCTGAAGTTGCCGAACTGGCTTCCATGTCAATGGAACTGATGAGTATGGAGCACTGGGATATTTTCTTCACAGATGCGAAAGATCTTAATAGAGCAAAACGCGAACATCTGGAAAGTGTATTGCAAACCATGCCGTGGGTTGCAACAATTGATCTGTTCCAGCATACGATTTATCAGAAACCAGATCATACACTTCAAGAAAGAGAGCAGATGTGGAAAGAGTCTTTCTATCCTTTTTCTAATAATACAACCGACTGGAGCGGGCTGGAAAATTTCCGTTTAACAGCCTGGCAAAAACAACTTCACTTATTTGAAGTTCCATTCTATTATATTGAATATGGAATGGCTCAATTAGGGGCAATTGCCGTTTGGAGAAACTATAAAAAAGATCCGGCGAAAGGATATGAACGTTACAAAAAAGCACTTTCATTGGGATATAAAAAATCAATCCCGGAAGTGTATAAAGCTGCCGGGATTAAATTTGATTTCAGTAAAGACTACATCAAAGAATTGATGGACTTTGTAAAAGAAGAGTTGAAAACATTAAGCTTATAATACAATTGAAAAGAGTTTTCTTTTCTGGTATGTAACCAATGCGGGATCTGCAGCAATGGCTTCTTTGTTCTGTTCAAGGAAGCTATTGTATGCGCCTGCTGCCTGATCGTAATTGTTTCTATATCTTAATAAGGCTTCATCAGCAGCCAGTATTTCATTCTCTAACTGATCGGCTAACGGATGCTGGCTTATTTCTTCGGTTTTAGATTTCAGGTTCCGAACCTTATTGATCAGATCTGTAGTACGTGCGTCATATAAATCAATCAGTGAATCGGATAAATTACCCTGCGTGTAAGCCATCGCATGTACCTCTGTATTTAATTTCAATAATTTCTGAACAGCGTTTTCATCGTATTTTTTACAATAAGAAATCTCTTCCAGTAAACGTTTTATATCGGCAAATTTTTGGCTGTCTAGTTTTGCCATAGCTGCCCATTTAACATTGGCCGAATCATTTAAAGCCGACAACTGTTCAGCGGTTGTTTTCTCTTTTTCTACCGGCACTTCAACTGTTTTATTTTCTTCCGCTGGCTTATCTGTATTTTTGCAGGCAACCATACATACTGCTGCAATAAAAGCGTATACAATTAATTGTTTTTTGTTCATGTGGATTGATTTATTGAGTTTATAGATATATAAAAGTATAAAAAATAGCCGATTCTTTACTTTTTTCGTAATATCGTGTAAATAAACAAAATATACAGCGTAATTAAGCGTTGAATCGGTATGTTAACTAAAAATTTCAGGGGAGTAACACTTTTATTGTTTGTTTTTCAAATATTTACCTCCTTTTCCCAGATTTATACACCGAAGTACAGTAACGAATTTCTAGCGATTGGAATTGGTGCAAGAGCTTTTGGTATGTCCAACGTACAATCGGCGGCAGTAAACGACGTGACGTCTGCTTATTGGAACCCGGCAGGGCTGCAGCGGATTAAAACCAAATATGACATTGGTCTTATGCACGCTGAATATTTTGCAGGGATCGCCAAATACGATTATGCAGGATTTGCCACACGCCTCGATTCTCAAAGCGTGATCGCCGCTTCCATCATCCGGTTTGGTATTGATGATATTCCCGATACACGTTATCTGTTTGATGGGGACGGAAATGCAAACGGCAAAATCAATTACAACAACATTAGATTTTTCTCTGCAGCAGATTATGCATTTTTAGTTTCTTATGCACGTAAAAGCAATCTCATCGAAGGTTTAAATCTGGGTGTGAACCTTAAAATCATTAACCGTACCGTTGGTTCTTTTGCAACGGCATGGGGCTTTGGTTTTGATGTAGGCGGGCAATATAAAGCCGGTAAATGGGAGCTGGGGCTTGTTGCAAGAGATATTACAGGTACATTTAATGCATGGTCATACAACACGGAATTGTTAAAGGATGTGTATGCACAGACAAACAATATGCTGCCTAAAAATTCTATTGAAGTAACCTTGCCGAGATTAATACCCGGTGTTGCCAGAAATTTTAAGCTTACAAAAAAAATCGGATTATTAGCAGCCACGGATTTAATAATTACGTTTGATGGTAAAAGAAACACAGCTGTCCGTACAGGCGTGTTTTCAATTGACCCTGCTGCCGGCCTTGAATTTGACTATATGAAAATCGTCTATCTCCGTTTTGGAGTAGGAAATATACAACGTATTAAAGGGTTTGGAGGAAATTATTCAACATCTGTACAGCCCAATTTCGGATTAGGTGTAAAGGTAAGCAAGTTCACGATTGACTATGCGTTAACCGATCTGGGTGATTTTTCAGAATCGTTATATTCAAATGTATTTTCTTTAAAGTTTTCATTTGATAAAATTAAATAGTGAATGAGTGTACAAAGCGCTATAAAGACAACTATACTAAGCGTTTTTTTTGTTCTCGCAAGCCTGTTAAGCCTTGCTCAGAATGGTACGGAATGGATCATACCTAATCAGATTTATTATAAGGTTAAAACCTATCAAAACGGTATTTATGCAATACCGTATGCAAAACTCCAATCAGCTGGTATCAATACCGCGGATCTTACAAATCTTCAGATGTGGTATCGTGGTAAAGAGCAATCCATTTTATTGCAGCATGACAGTTTATTTTTCCTAGGTAAAAGGAATGATGGAAAGCTGGATTCTCTGTTATATGCGAACAGTGCGAACCAGCCGCATGCCTATTACAGCATCTGGTCTGACACATCAGCATATTTTTTTACCATCGGTACACAACCAGGGAAACGCATTGCAGTGAGTGCTGTTCCTTCCGTGACAACTACTGAATCCTGGTATTACGAAGAAGCATTATCTATCTATACAGATCTCTATTATCCGGGAGCCTATTATTCCATAGAAACATTGAAAAGTGATTACGATGTTGGAGAAGGATGGTTTGGCGATAAAATAGCCAAAGGCGGAAATCCTGTAACGGGTAGTTATACGATACCAATTTCTAGTGCCTATACACAGACAGCTGCCGATGTAAAAATAGAAGTACAGATTGTTGGGGAGTGGAACAATTCAAACCATGTAGCATCCCTACTGATCGGTAATGCAAATACTCCGGATTATACATTTAATTTTTCAGATTTTAGTGCGTACGAATTCCGTAAAATTTCAGCCGTAATTCCCAATTCTTATTTAACAGGTAAAAATTCCATAGCCTGTACTATACGGCTTTCCAGTGCGGGTACAGATGTTGTAGCGGTATCGTATATTAAAATTACCTATCCCAGAAACTATCTGTTAACCAATTCAAAAGATCTTTCTGTTATTCTTCCTGAAAATGGTAATCAAAACAGAACCGTTAATTTGTCTAATGTTACAGGCAATCTATTCATATTAGATATAACAGACGAGCTGAATCAGGAACGCATACCTTATACGCAGGCCGGAGCTACTGCATCCGTTGTTATTCCAAATACAACTAAAACTTTTTTTGTTTTTACTAATCGGTATTATTCAATTTCTCAGGTTGAACTTGTAAACATGTCTCTGCCGAACCTGAGCAAAGACTATTTTATTATATATCCTGAAGTATTTAATTCATCGGCCTTGAGTTATGATCAATACCGAAGTTCAAATGCCGGTGGTAATTATGATGTAGAACGCTGTTCGTTTGAAAAGCTATGTAATCTGTATAGCTATGGAGAGTATTCTTCTATAGCTATAAAAAGATATTGTTCTGAGATTATTCAAGTCAATTCAAAAGAAAAATATTTATTGATACTTGGAAAAGGTGTGGTGCCTTCTATGAGTAATTTTATTAATAATGTCGGCAGCGTTGTTTACCGGAAGAACCCTTCTTTTTACTGGACAAATACGGATTTTAAAAATCATTTTGTAAATCTTGTTCCGCCATTTGGTGAGCCCGGTTCAGATTTAATGTTTAGCGTAGACAATAAGTATGCAGCACAGATCCATACCGGCAGAGTACCTGCGCGCACCAATAGTGAGGTATTGGGATATCTGGAAAAAGTTCAGGCTCACGAATCCCTGGATTCAACATTGTTGTGGCGGAAGAATTTAATTCATTTAAGCGGCGGGGAAGATGCTGCCCAGGTTACGCTATTCAAAAAATATGTTGATACCTATAAAGCCTATGTTGAAGGACCGCATCTTGGAGGAAAGGTCGTAAAAACATATGTGAAGAATTTACAGAACGGTGCCGTAGATGATCAGCTGATCTCAGGTGTTGCGGATGATCTTAATAAAGGGATTTCGTTAATGACATTTTTTGGGCATTCATCGGCATTGATTAATGATGTGGATATAGGATTTGTTTCCAATCCGGTATATGGCTACAAAAATTTTGGCAAGTACCCAATGATGCTCGTGAATGGCTGTACATCTGCAAATATTTTTTCCAACTATTCTTTTGCAGAAGACTGGATCAATACCCCGGGCGTTGGGGCTATAAATGTATTGGGCCATACCGATATTGGCTATACAAATAATCTGTACCAATTTTCGCTATACTTTTATAATTTTCAATTTAATGATTACCGGTATATAAATAAGCCTGTTGGTTTTATTCATAAAAAAGTAATTGATTCGATCAATTCGATTAATGCATCAATAGATGTTACTTCTCAGGCACAGATTACCCAGATGAATCTGACAGGTGACCCTGCTTTACGTTTGTATAATCCCGGCCGGCCGGATTATGCGATTTATGGCGATAATCAAACAGCAGAAGCAAATTGTATTATTACGCCCTCCACAACAGCCAGTATAACAGCGAAAGATCCGTTTAGAATAATTATACCGATTGATAATTATGGAAGTACAACAACAAAAACGGTTGATATGATCATTAAGAGATATGTAAATAATGTTTTTGTGAAAAACTATCAGGCTACCTTACCTCCGCTGTATTACAGAGATACGGTAGTCTTTGATATTTCAAATAATGACGGGAATTATGCAGGTGATAACCGGTTTGAAATAACAATCGACCCTTCCGATTCGCTGAAAGAAATGCGCAAAGATAATAATGTTGCTTATATCAATTATTACATGCGTTCAAGTGCGATTAAATGTATGTATCCGTTGAACTACAGCGTTGTTTCAAATCAGCCGACGGTATTGACCGCTCAGGCAACAAATCTGTTTATTAATTTAACAGATTATTATTTTGAAATAGATACATCTAAGTTTTTTAACAGCATGCATAAAAAAACAGCTGTTATTTCTTCCGGATCGTTGCCTACCTGGACACCCGGGCTAATCAGTGATTTGACTCCTTCGGACAGTATTGTTTATTTCTGGCGGGTACGTTTTAATACCATTGCACCAACAGAAGATACGATATGGGATAACAGTTCATTTATATATATAAAGAACAGTAATCCGGGCTGGTCGCAAACACATATTGATCAGTATCTGGAAAATAATCTGGTAGGTTTGTCATATAACCGTAATCAATTTAAATGGGAGTTTCCATTAACTTCTATTGCATTAATGGTACAGGCAGCAGGCGGAAGGTATCTGGGAGAAAAAGATCTGACGCTTTTAACACTGAATAATTTACCCTTGCTTCAAAATACACCTTATTATAATTGTGTAGGCGGCAGCGGCGGTCTGTTTATGCTTACACTGGACCGTTCCTCTCTCGAGCCGGTTGTATACAATCCCAATTCAGAAGGATGGTATTATTGCGGGCAGAATTTTGATACCCGGCTTGTATTGGAAATACCTTTCCCAACAAATACAAATACCCCGCCATCAACAACCTGGCTCTATGGACGGGATGCAGACGGTTTGATACGTGCCATACAGCATACAAATAAAAATGATTACCTGATTATTTTTAATGACGGGAACAGTATGAAAAATGGGTGGCCGGCAAACCTGCAAACGTATTTTAAGGACTCGTTACATGCCACGCAGATCAGTGCGTTAACAAGCGGCCAGCAACCGTTTTTATTAATAACAAAGCGTATCAATACAAGCCCGATAACTGAAAAGGTAAATGTAAGCACTGCAACAGATTCGTTTGTTGCTATTGATACCACACTGAACAGTTTCTTTTATAAAGGAAGTATTACGACAAATTTAATCGGACCCTCAAGCATGTGGGGTAAAATGTATTTTGCCATTGATACTTCACTAAATGATGAGACAAGCCTGAAGCTGATCCGTTTTGACATCATGGCCAATCCGATTGATACAATACTATTACCTAAAGTTGATTCATTAGACTTAAACGGAACGTATTTAATTGATGGGGTGCATGTGTATTGCAAGCTGCTGCTGGATTTGCAGGATGACGGAACATTGACACCGCCGGCATTGAAAAAATGGCAGATTATCTATAACGGTGTGCCGGAAGGCACATTGAACCCGTACGCGGTAGGACTGGATACCTATACCATTCCAAATCATCCCGAAGGAGATAGTATTTCCATCAAATATCAATTCGATAATATTTCTGATTATGATTTCTCAAAACCGATACAGGTTGTTTATTCAATTCGTAATGAATCGGGCTCTCTACGCATCGATACGATTACATATTCGGTATTGAATGCCAGACAATCGCTTGTGTTTACGTACAAGTTTACGACAAAAGGCCTGACAGGAAAAAATTATATTCAGGCTTATGTGAATCCTCAGATGCAATCCGAGCAATACTATTCCAATAACGTGCTGGAATCGTCGTTTGTGATTGAAGCGGATAAAACACAACCGATATTAGAAGTCGCCTTTGATGGTATACGGATTTTCGATGGTGATTTAGTTTCTGCCAGCCCGCTTATACATATTTCATTAAAAGATAATAACCAGTATCTGTTGCTGACAGATCCGGCCAGTATTGAACTGTATCTGTTATATCCGGGGCAGACAAATGCGGTGCAGATTACATCAACCAACCCGATGGTGCAAAGCTGGAGTCTGGAAAATGCGCGTACCAATACTTTTGTTGCAGAGATTAAACCTGCCAATCTGCCGGATGGAACTTATACTATTATTGTTCAGGGGAAAGACGCTTCAGGTAATAAAACAGGCGGTCACCAGTATAAAATTACATTCAAAGTAGAAAACAAACCATCGATCTCTTATTTCTACCCGTATCCCAATCCGTTTTCTACAAGCACCCGATTTGTATTTACATTAAGCGGCACAACCGTTCCTGATAATTTAAAAATCCAGATCATGACAGTGTCCGGAAAAATTGTAAAGGAAATATTTAAAGAACAATTAGGTCCGTTACATATTGGCAATAATATTTCAGAGTATGCCTGGGATGGCACAGATGATTTCGGTGATCGCTTAGCGAACGGCGTATATTTATACCGTGTGATTATCAAAGATAGCAATCAATTTTTCGAACACAGAGAAACTGCGGGAGACAAAGCCTTTAAGCAGGATTGGGGCAAGCTGTATATATTGAGGTAAAAATGGCTTTTTAGACCTCCAAGGTTTTGAAACCTTGGAGGTCTAAAAAGATAATTATTTTTCATACGTAATAAACGAATACGAATACGCATTCTTATCATCCGGCGCATGTACAACATGTTCAGTTTCTTTCCAGTCTGAAGCTAATGCATCTAAAAAAGTATCTCCTTCAAAATTTTGATGAATGGTTGTAAGGTATAATTTATCACAAGAGTTGATCGCCTCTTTGATCAGTTCTGCACCACCAATAACGAAGGCTTCAGAGTCGTTATTATTTTGTGCAATCTCAAATGCTTCAGCCAGCGAATGGGCCATGGTACAGCCTGCAAACACCAGGTCTTTATTACGTGTTACAACAATGCTGGTACGGCCGGGTAACGGGTTACCAATCGATTCATAGGTTTTGCGGCCCATGATCATGTGGTGCCCCATGGTAATGGCTTTGAAACGTTTCAGGTCTGCGGGCAAATGCCACGGCAATGTATTGTTGATTCCAATAGCTCTGTTTTCTGATTGTGCGACAATGATGGATCGGATCATATTTTATTTCCTTTTAGAAAATCCTGAACAGACATGCGTTTTTTTCCTTCTGCCTGAATTTCGATTAATGACAACCAGCCATCTGCACAGGCAACTTTAATACCTGTTTTATTGTCAGATTTGATGCTGCCGATGGCTGCATTCGTCTGAGTTACTTCTGGTATAGCTTTGAATACTTTGTATGTTTTTTCTGCATGCACAAACCAGGCAGAAGGAAACGGATTTAACCCACGAATCAGATTATTGATTGCAATGCAGGAGTTATTCCAATCAATAGCTCCGGTTTCTTTATATATTTTGGGAGCGTGTATTGCTTGTCCTTTCTGGGGAGTAGACGTGTATGTTTCAGATTCAATCATACGAACAGTTTTTAATACTAAATCTGCACCCAGTACTTTTAATTTATTGTATACGGTTTCAAATGTATCATCCGGCAGGATAGGTGTTTTATCCTGTAAGATAATATCGCCTGTATCAATCTGATGTTTCAGGAAAAAAGTAGTACACCCTGTTTCTGTTTCACCATTAATGATTGCCCAGTTGATAGGCGCAGCACCCTGGTATTTAGGTAGCAGTGAACCATGTAAATTAAAGGTGCCGATTGAAGGCATCTGCCAGATTATTTCCGGAAGCATGCGGAATGCAACAACGATAAACAGGTTTGCATTATAAGATATTAACTCTTCTATGAAACGTTCATCTTTTAATTTCTCCGGCTGCAAGACAGGAATGTTGTGTTTCAGCGCTGCTTCTTTCACTGCTGAATACTGAATCTTCAAACCTCTTCCGGCAGGCTTATCCGGAGCTGTAACAACAGCAGCAACATCAAAACCATTCTCAATTAATATCTCTAAACTGGGTACAGCAAAATCAGGCGTACCCATATATATAATTCTTAATTTCATAATCAGTGGTCAGTAAACAGTAGACAATGGTCAGTTTACAGAACGAAACTGTAAACTAACCACTGTCTACTGACAACTCTTATTCAAAGTCTGTGTACAATAAATATTTTTTACGCATGGCCTTATAAACGGCCAGGTCTTTTTGCCAGGTTTGTTTTATTTCGGCAGCAGATTTTTTTTCTATGATCTGCTGCTTTAATAACGTTGTGCCGGCAAGCTTATCAAAGAAATTATTCTTTCCAAAATACCCGGCTTTATCGCTCGTCAAAGCATACATATTGATCACATAACTCAGATCAAATTCTTTTTTATACGTGGTTTTTCTCAGGTCAAATCCGTAACATTTTTTATTCATATGCATCGGGTCTTTTGACATGCCGTCTATACTAACCGGGATAAATGAAAAGGCCGTATCTGTTGTAAATGGAGAGCCAATAACCTGAAATGGAAAGTACGTGCCGCGGCCAACGCTTACGTTTGTTCCTTCGAATAAGCCTAAGGAAGGATACAAGCGGATCGCTTGATTATTGGGCATGTTGGGAGAGGGTTTTATCGGTAAAATATATTCTGTGGTGTGTGTATAATTATCAACCGGTATAACCGTGTACTTACAAACCAAACTGTCCTTTAGCCATTTTTCCCCTTGTATCATTTGTGTTAATTCCCCTACAGTTAAGCCATGAACCACCGGAAGCGGCAGCATGCCTATAAAGGATTTTAATTTCATATCCAGCACAGGCCCATCTACATAGTCACCATTTGGGTTTGGTCTGTCCAGTACCAGCAATTCTTTTTTATTTTCAGCACAGCTTTCCATTACCACATACAGCGTTGAGATATAGGTAAAAAAACGTACGCCAACATCCTGAATGTCATAAACGACAATATCGATGTCTGCTAATTGTTCAGAGGAAGGTTTTTTATTTGCCCCATATAAGGACACCACAGGCAAGCCTGTTTTTTTATCTACATAGGAACTTACATGTTCGCCGGCATCGGCAGTGCCTCTGAAACCATGTTCAGGAGCTAATATTTTTTTAATGTTTACACCAAGTGCTAAAAGTGTATCCACTAAATGTGTCTGTTTAACCATGGCTGTTTGGTTAACTACCAAGGCTACTTTTTTATTCTTTAATAACGCCATGTATTTTTCCAGACGTTCAGCACCTGTTTTAAGCGGCGGGGCCGTTTGACTTGAATCTGCATGGCTTACTTTAGCGGGCGAAGCAGGGATTTGATTGGTGGATGGAGTAGAAGAGCATGAAAAAATCAGATATAAAGGTAATCCAATAATTATCCCCGATAAGAATCCTTTAATACGCATAGAAATCTGTATATTTGAATGTGAGTACATAGCTCAAAATTAGTAAAATTTGAATCTTTATTACTTTATATCGTCAAGAATACAAAAAAATGATCGGCAGTCATTTTCGTCCCTCGTTCACAGGATCGCTGTCATCATTATTTTTCTTGGTTTTTTATTATCGGTTACTTCGTTGTGTATACTGGATGGTTTTAAAACCAGTATCCGTCAAAAGATTTTCAGTTTTGGAGCACACATTCATTTAACCAAATATGATCTGGATAAATCGTATGAGGAGTCGCCGTTTATTATTAATACCGGCACACTTGATTCCATTAAAGCCATTCCTAACATAGAACACGTTCAGGGTGTTTCGCATAAACCCTGTCTGTTAAAGTCTTCCTCTGAAATTCAAGGTGTGATCTTAAAAGGTGTTGGGCCTGATTTTGATATTGATCGTTTTAAAAGCAATATGCTGGAAGGCCGGTTTATTACGTTTAACGATAGCGGTTATTCCAAACAGATTGTTATAAGTGAAAAAATTGCACACAAGCTTAATTTAAAAACCGGCGACAGTCTTTTACTGTATTTTGTGCAGAATCCGCCGCGATACAGGAAGGTAAGCATTTCAGGTATTTACAAGACAGGTCTGGAAGAACTGGATGAATTATTTATCATCGGTGATATACAACTAAACAGAGTATTGAGCGCCTGGTCTCCGAAGCAGATAGGCGGTCTTGAAATTTATGTATCCGATTTTAATATGCTTGATTCCACTGCAAGTGAAGTATACAAGCGTATGGAGTATGATATGCAGATTCAGCTGATAACAGATAAGTATCTGCAGATTTTTGATTGGCTCAATCTGCTAAACAGAAACGTTACAATCTTTTTAGCACTCATTATGGGTGTTTCTATTTTTGTAATTATCTCCACCATCATTGTCATGATCATGGAACGTACCTCTATGGTTGGTCTGCTTAAAGCATTCGGAACCACGAACAGTGATGTGAGTAAAATATTCCTGTGGAATGGATTTAAAATTATTATTATCGGAATGCTTGGCGGGAATGTGGTTGCGTTGACCTTATGTGCGCTGCAATACTATACCGGCATTGTGCCCTTAGATGCGGAAAATTATTTCATGAGTGCAGTACCTATTGCATTTCCATGGTTTACAATCATTGCTATTAATATTGCAGCCTTGTTAACCCTTACAGCAATTCTCTGGATTCCTATCTATTTTATTTCCAGAGTGAGTCCGGTAAAAGCAATAAAATTCAATTAAGGAAAGCGGATACGCATAATTTTTTCAGATCTATACGGATAGTATTTTAAATATTTATGAGATTCCCCCAAAATATATGAATTTGATTTTACAAATGGATGTATCGCTAAGTTGTGTCCCGATCAGGGGTGATATCAGTAGAATATATTTTAAAAAAAATACGTTAAATACCGAACGTATTGAAACGAATGGAAGTTGATTTTTTTACCTTAAATAATATCCCTTCAGTGATACTCAGAATGCTGGATTGTATTAAGCAGGTTTGCAGCCACAAAAAATCATTCCGGTAATTTGAAATTTGTTATTTACTATCTGCCTGCGGATGGAACGTTTGAAACAAACTTTTAAATTTCATCATAATCACGCCAAAGATTGCTTCTTTAAAAATGCCCATCGACATTTTTGAGGTGCCGCGCGTACGATCCATAAAAATGATCGGCACTTCTTTTAATATAAATCCATACTTCCAGCATAAAAATTTCATCTGGATCTGGAAGGCATAACCTACAAATTTTACTTTTGTATATGGAATGGTTTCTAATACTTTTCTGCTGTAACATTTAAAACCAGCCGTAGCATCTTCAATCGGCATACCGGTAATTAACTGTACATATTTACTGGCGAAGAAAGACATCAGTACTCTGCCGATCGGCCAGTTGATAACGGTTACACCATGTACATAGCGGCTTCCGATTGCTACATCAGCACCGTTATTTTCGCATGTGTCGTGTAAACGGATCAGGTCTTCCGGATTATGGGAAAAATCAGCATCCATTTCACATAAATAATCATACCTGTGATTGATGCCGTATGTAAAACCCTCAATGTATGCTGTTCCTAAACCCAACTTGCCCTGGCGCTGAATCATAAATACACGATCCGGATATTTTACCGCATACTCTTTTACGAGTTCTGCTGTACCATCCGGAGAATTATCTTCAATAACCAGAATATCAAATGGCGTGGACAAAGTCATTACTTTATCAATAAGCAAGCCTATGTTTTCAATTTCGTTGTATGTAGGAACAATTACGAGATTTTTACTCATACTTAAAGGTAATAATTGTTTTAGTAAGGATGAAAAGCAAACAGAAGATTTTCATCGAAATCATCTGTTTGCAGTACACTTCAGGAGATAACTTATAAAATCAACGCTAAATCACGGGCACTTTGTATGCAATTGCCTAAAGAAATTCCGTTTGTCCAGTTTGAACGGAAGTAAATATGATCATCGCTCAACAGCTTACTTGCAAGACGTGCCTTTTTTAAATAGATGTCGTATTGCGGAATGGCTTTGTTCCAGCCGGCTACGTGTGTAAACGTTGGTTTGCCTGTAATCCCAAGATCTTTGCTTAACTGCTGTATGGCGCGTTGTTCTAGTTCTGATTCTGAAAGCGCTGTATACTCCGGGTGATGCATGCCGCCGATGAATGACGTTGTCAGTACTTCATCGGCCGGACAGCGATCGTTAAAAATGCTGCTGTTCCAAATGGTACCAGCTAAAAAAGATTGCTCTGCAGAGGGATATAAACATCCGAATCCATTCATCGGATGTGTTACATCAGTACGCTTAAAGGCAGCAAACACAGCCTTCATAGAAGCATATTGTACCTGTGAAAGTATGGCTGAAAGATCCGGATAGGAATCTTTGATCAATGTAGCCGCCTGAAAAGTTGTTCCGCAAACAACAACTTTATCAAACGTTAATTCTTCAATACCATGTTTCGTATCCGTGGTTAGCACAATCTTATCCATCTGTTTACGGAGATTCAATACACGTGTATTAAGCTGAAGGGAATGAAGCTGTGCAGCCAGTGTATCTGTAAGTGTTTGCAAGCCATGCACAAATGTGCCGGTTTTTCTTTTTTCGCCAAAACCTTTTTTGAAGATTCCTTTAATGATGCTGCCGTATTGTTTTTCCAATTCAACCAGCTGTGGAAATGTTTCTTCTATTAAAAGCTGTTTAATGTCACCTGCATAGACTCCGGTAGCAAACGGATCGATGGTATACTGCGTAAAGGGCGCAGAAAATCTTCGGGCAAAGAAATCGTATACCGTTTCATTTTCTTTCGATATACTTTTATTAAAAAGCTCTTTGAATATTGCATACTTCGTTTTTGCTGAAAAAAAACGTCCTGTTAAAAAAGACAGCGGTCCGGAAGGTACTTGCTGTATGTTAGCATCTTTATAGATAAATCTGTTTTTATTGATGATGGCTGCCGGTTCAAATAATTTATCCAGATTCAATTCGTGAATAAATTCCTCTAATTTTTTATCAACCAGAATAGAGTTGGGACCTACCTCTAACAGGTATTTACCAAATCGTTGAGAATTAATATAACCGCCTGGTCGTGAGTTAGATTCAAATAATATATAAGGCTTGCCAGCTTGTTGAAGCTGATACGCAAGTGTTAATCCTGAAATGCCTGCACCAATAATTGCTATCATACTATTTGAATATGTTCAAATTTATTAGGAAATCTTCAGTATTTTTGAAAAAATATCTGAAGAATGAAAAATAAGTGTGTGTTTCTGGACCGCGATGGAGTGATCAATGTTGATAATGTAAATTATACCTACAAAGTTGAGGAATTTAAAATCATTGATGGTGTTATTCCTGCGTTAAAAATGTTAAAAGAAGCAGGTTATTTACTGATCATCATCACCAACCAATCCGGTATTGCGAAAGGTATTTACCAGCACGAAGATGTATATAAGTGCCACGATTACTTTGATCGTGAATCCGGTAATTTAATTGATGAATATTTTTATTCTCCTTATCACCAGTCAACATCTGAATCCTTATCACGCAAGCCAGGCTCATTGATGTTTGAAAAGGCAATTGCTAAATATGATATTGATATTGCACAATCGTGGATGGTTGGAGACAGAGAGCGCGATATACTTCCGGCTAATAAATTAAACATCCCAACCATTCTGATCGAAGAATTCCCGAATACAGAAACAAGTGCAAAGTATAAAGTGGATTCGTTGTATGAAGCAGCGGAACTGATTTTGAAGAAAGTGTAAAGCGTAATGCGGCACGCTTAAAGCCGAAGGCAAAAAGGACAGCTGCAGCAGCTGTCCTTTTTTAATGTGTGTGATTTTTTGCTACAAGGAACTAAAAGCTTTCCGCCTTCAGCATTAAGCTTTGTAGCCCAATATTTTCAGCATGCTTTCTTTTGTCTGCTCCGGTGCAAACAAGTTATAGCTGAAATTACCATCCGCATCTTTATCAATTAAAATATGTTTCGGTGCCGGTACCAGGCAATGCTGTATACCACCGTATCCGCCAAGTGATTCCTGATAAGCACCGGTATGGAAGAAACCAATGTATGTAGGTTCTTTCTCATCCAGTTCCGGCATGAACACCAGGTTCTGGTGTGCTTCTGAATTGTAATAATCCATGCTGTCGCAGGTAATACCGCCAAGCTTAACTTTTTTATATGGTTTATCCCAGCCGTTCACTGCCAGTAATAAATACTTCTGGCTTAAGCCCCATACATCCGGAAGCGTAGTAATGAATGAACTGTCAATCATATACCATTCTTCTTTATCGTTCTGAAGTTTGCTTCCTAAAACGGAGTATACCGCAGCGCCGCTTTCTCCCACGGTAAAGCTGCCGAATTCTGTGAAAATATTCGGTGTTGGTACACCTTCTTCATCACACACCTTCTTGATTGTTTTTACAATCTGGTCTGCCATATATTTATAGTCGTATTCGAAATGCACAGATGTTTTGATCGGCCAGCCGCCACCAATATCAATGCTGTCCATATCCGGATTAATCTTTTTCATCGTACAGTACATGTGTACAAAACGGCTCAACTCACTCCAGTAGTACGTGGTATCTTTAATACCCGTATTAATAAAGAAGTGCAGCATTTTCAATTTGAACTTCGGATTCGGCTCAATTTTTTCTTTGTAGAACTGAACCACATCGTTGTATCTGAAACCCAGGCGTGACGTATAGAATTCAAACTTCGGCTCTTCATCCGTTGCCAGACGGATACCTAAATTACAACTTGTTTCAATACCTTTTTCATAAGCTGTAATTTCATCCAGGTTGTCTAAAATAGGTGTGCAGTTAAAGCCTTCGTTTATCAGATCACAGATGTAGTCTGTGTATTCCGGGCGCTTATATCCATTGCAGATCACATTGGTTGCTTTCGTAATTTTATTGTTCTCGAATAAAATACGAACAATCGGAATATCGTAAGCAGAAGAGGTTTCAATATGTATGTCATTCTTCAATGCTTCGTTCAATACAAAACTGAAATGCGAAGATTTGGTACAGTAGCAATATGTATACGTTCCCGAATAATTATTATTCGTAATGGCTTCGCCGAACCATTGTTTTGCTTTTTGGATCTGTGAACTGATCTTAGGCAGGTAACTTAATTTCAATGGCGTTCCGTATTTATTGATAACATCCATCAATGGGAATCCATTAAAATGCAATTCATTGTTTACCAGTTTAAACTCTTCTGTCGGGAAGTAAAACGTTTGGTCGATCAGGTCAAAATACTTATCCATCTACTGCGGTTATAATTACGAATTGACTGCAATAATCACATAAAAAAAAATACTATGCAATTGAATATACAGAATGTCAGTAAAAATAATATTGAAAAGAATGCTTTTCGTTTAAATAGCTGATTTATAGAAGTGTTTTCAAATATGCCGGCAGCAGGATCAAATGGATTTTCTGCTGATAAATACACAAAAAATCAGCATCTTTGTACTTCAATACAATTTAAAACCATTTATGAATCCTGAGTTCTTATTAAAAGAATCCATAGCTAAAGGCTTATTACAAGAGTTTTCCATCACTGTTTCTGCTGAAGATATTTTACTTGAACCGACACGTAAAGATTTTGAAGGTTCGTTAACCTTTGTTGTTTTTCCGTACATCAAACAGGCTAAAGTTGCTCCCGAGCAGATAGGTGCGCGCATCGGAGCTTTTTGTGCAGCGGATATTCCCGCTGTTGTAGCATCTTTTAATGTCGTAAAAGGATTCCTGAATGTCGTATTTAATGATGCGCTTTGGGTGGAACAATTATATGCCAGCTTCCTGCGTCCGGATTATGCACAGCTCCAGGACGGCAAAGGGGAAAAGGTAATGGTAGAATATTCTTCTCCGAATACAAACAAACCGCTGCACCTTGGTCACCTGCGTAATAACTTTTTGGGTTATTCCATCAGTCAGATCTTAAAGGCAAATGGTTTTGATGTGATCAAAGCAAACCTGGTAAACGATCGCGGCATTCATATCTGTAAGTCAATGATTGCCTATCAGAAATCCGGTTTGGGTGAAACACCCGTAAGTACAGGCATGAAAGGCGATCATCTGGTAGGAAAATATTATGTAGCCTTTGATAAGCAGCTAAAGAAAGAAGTGGAAGCACTTGTTGCTGCCGGGGTAGAAGAAGATAAAGCAAAAAAAGAAGCGCCTATTCTGAAAGAAGCACAAGCCATGCTGCTGAAATGGGAGCAGGGTGATAAGGAAGTTTATGATTTGTGGAAGACCATGAATGGCTGGGTATATGATGGGTTCAATGCTTCGTATAAAAAAATAGGTGTTACGTTTGATCACTTTTATTATGAATCAAATACCTATCTATTAGGTAAAGATATTGTTGAAGAAGGGTTAGCGAAAGGTGTATTTAATAAACGTGCCGACGGTTCGGTGTGGATCGACCTGACAGCAGAAGGTCTGGATGAGAAGCTTGTATTGCGCTCAGACGGTACCTCTGTTTACATTACACAGGATCTGGGCACAGCAGAATTAAAATACAAAGATTTCGGATGCAAGCGTTCGGTATATGTTGTGGGGAATGAACAGGATTATCATTTCATTGTATTAATTCATATTCTTAAAAAACTTGGTAAGCCATACGCAAACGGTGTATATCATATGTCTTATGGTATGGTTGATTTGCCAAGCGGAAAAATGAAATCACGTGAAGGTACCGTTGTAGATGCTGATGATCTGGTAGATGAAATGATTGCTACCGCAAAAGAACGTACGCTGGAGCAAGGTAAAACCGATGGCTTCAGTGAAGAGCAGGCTACACATTTATATGAAACACTTGGGTTGGGCGCGTTGAAATATTTTTTATTAAAAGTAGATCCGAAGAAACGCATGATGTTTAATCCCGAAGAGTCCATCGATTTCCAGGGACATACAGGACCGTTCATTCAATATACACATGCCCGTATTTCTGCGATCCTGCGTAAAGCAGCAGAGCTTGGCATCAATGAACAGTTACCTGCAGGACATGTTATCAATAAACTTCATCCGTTTGAAGTATCCGTATTGGAAATGCTGAGCCGTTTTCCTGAAAAAATCCGTGAAGCCGGAAACGATTATTCCCCGTCTACGATTGCAAACTATATCTTTGATGTAGCAAAAGAATACAACCGTTTTTACGCGGAGGTATCAATTTTTCAGGAGCCGGACGAACAACTTAAATCTTTCCGCATTGCCTTCTGCAGAGCGGTTGCCAAGACCATTAAAGATGGTATGCTGTTACTGGGAATAGAAGTACCTGAAAAAATGTAAGCTATGTATACAAAAAAAAATAAACAATTTGTACTTATGGGATTAACTTATTCACTGATGATGTTTGTATCTTCCTGCCTGGGGATCAACAGCGATGTTAAAAACAGACCTTCTGCAACAGACAGTATGGCTACCGTTGACAAAACGCAGAGTATCTATAGCATTAAAGTAACAACTCTTGACGGACAGCCGTTTGATCTGAGTACGCTGAAAGGTAAAAAGATTCTGATTGTAAATACGGCTTCTAAATGCGGTTATACACCTCAATACGAAGAACTGCAGCAACTGCATGCACTTCATGGCGATTCGGTAGCTGTTTTAGGTTTCCCCTGCAATGATTTCGGCGGACAGGAGTCAGGTTCTGAAAGTGAGATCGGTGCTTTCTGTACTAAAAATTATGGCGTTACCTTTCAGATGTTTGAAAAGGTACACATCAAAGGCAATGAACAACATCCTTTATATAAATGGCTTACAGATCCTGCGTTAAATGGCTGGAACAAAGACGCTCCAACATGGAATTTCTGTAAATACCTGATCAATGAAAAAGGCGAACTGGTTAATTTCTTTGGCTCAGGTGTTAAACCAATGAGTAAAACAGTTCTTGACGCGATCAGAAAATAATTCCGGTAATTTTATACATTAAAAGCTAATCCTATGGGTTAGCTTTTTTTATATATGCCAAATTAGGTTATATTTAGGTAGCCTTAATACTATTAATTTATTCCGTTGAAACGTACCTTTGTTATAGCAGATATTCATGGTTGTTATAAAAGTTTAAAAGCTTTAGTAGAAAATCAGTTACAGCCAACACATGAAGATCAGTTTATTTTTTTAGGGGATTATATTGACCGTGGCCCTGATAGTAAAGCTGTTATAAATTATTTGATATATATAAAAGAACACTATAAAAACTGTGTCTTTTTAAGAGGGAATCATGAACAGATGTTTCTGGATGCGCATCAATCGATAGCCGCGAGAGAGCGCTGGATTATAAATGGAGGGGAAGAAGTAATGATTTCCTATGGATTAAAAAATCACGACCATGTACCGTATCATGTTCAGGATTTCATATCAAACACCTTTTATTATTTCCAGGATGAGCGTTTTATCTTTGTACATGCAGGCATAAACCATTTGGCTGAATCCCCGTTGAAAGATTATAATTCAATGATGTGGATCAGAAACGCTGAAATAACACACACGCTTACCGGTGGCCGGATTGTTGTTCACGGACATACACCAACACCGCTGGATACGATTGAAAAACAGATAGCTTCTGCTTCAATAAACTTAGAAATATGTCTGGATAACGGCTGTGTTTTCAAAGGACAACGCACCGGTTTAGGAAATCTGCTGGCATTTGAAACACATTCGAACAGGTTATACGTACAAAACAATATTGACTTTTAATTCCAAATTATTTGAAATGAACACTAATTATTCTGACTGTTTATTAACCGAAGTAGCCTGGGAAGTATGTAATCAGGTAGGTGGTATCTATACCGTTATCCGTTCAAAAGTACCTACCATGACTGAAGTATGGGGCGATCGCTACTGTTTGGTTGGACCGTATTTTCACAACAAAGCCATTGCTGAATTTGAAGCGATTGATACCTACGAAGCTGATGATGTTTTTGCACAGGCTGTATTGAGAATGCGCAACTTAGGTTATGAGGTTCATTACGGACACTGGCTGGTATCAGGCCGTCCGAAAGTTGTATTGATAAATCATTTCTCTGCATTCTACCGGTTAGGTGAAATTAAATACAGCCTTTGGGAAAACCACGGAATCTCAAGTCCGGAAGGGGATGACCTGTTAAATCAGGTAATTGCTTTTGGTTTCCTTGCAAAGGTGTTCCATCAGCAATTGGATGAAACAAAAGGAGAACTTCCATGTGTATCTCATTTCCACGAATGGATGACAGGTACAGCGATTCCTGAAATGCGCCGCGAACATGTAAAAACATCTATTGTATTTACAACCCACGCCACCTTATTGGGCCGCTACCTGGCCATGAATGATCCGAATTTCTATGACAACTTACCTTATTACGATTGGAATAAAGAAGCGGTCAATTTTAATATCGAACCTGCAGTAAAAATAGAACGCGCTGCCGCACACGGCGCGAACGTATTTACAACCGTAAGTGAAGTAACAGCCCGTGAATGCCAGTCGTTACTGGGCAGAAACCCGGACATGGTTTTGCCCAACGGTTTGAACATTGAACGTTTCACTGCCTTACACGAATTCCAGAATTTACACAAAGAACATAAAGATCAGATCCATGAATTTGTGATCGGTCACTTTTTTCAAAGCTATACGTTTGACCTGGATAAGACCTTATACTTCTTTACTTCCGGAAGATATGAGTACAAGAATAAAGGCTTCGACATTACGCTTGAAGCGCTTGCCCGTTTAAACTGGAGATTAAAAGAAGAGAACACCGATACAACGGTTGTGATGTTCTTTATTACCAAGCAGCCATACCATACCATTAACCCGCAGGTATTACAATCACGCGCGGTAATGGAAGAGGTGAGAAGCAACTGCGATGCAATTGTACAGCAGCTGGGCGATAAATTGTTTGAAGCGGCTGCATCCAGCGGCGACTTAAAATTACCGGATTTAAATAAATTTGTAGACGAATACTGGAAGCTGCGTTTAAGAAGAACCTTGCTATCCTGGAAGTCGCATGAATTGCCAAAGGTTGTTACACACAATTTAGTGTACGACAATCAGGATGAAATTCTGAACTTCCTGAGACATTCCAATATGGTAAACAATGAACACGATAAAGTAAAAGTTGTTTATCACCCGGACTTCATTGCAAGCACCAATCCCTTGTTTGGCATGGAATACGGACAGTTTGTACGCGGTTGCCATTTAGGTGTGTTCCCAAGTTACTACGAACCATGGGGCTATACGCCGCTTGAATGTATGGCATCCGGTGTGCCTGCAATCACATCCGATTTATCCGGATTCGGTGACTACGTATTGAAAAACATTCCGAATAATGAGAACAAAGGTATCTACGTAACAAACCGCTTCCATAAGAGTTACCACGATGCTGCACAGCAGCTGGCAGACCAGATGTATCACTTTGTTCACCTCTCCCGCAGAGACCGTATAACGCAACGTAACAGAGTGGAGAGTGCATCCGAACATTTTGACTGGCAGAACTTAGGAAGCTATTATGATAAAGCGCATCGTTTGGCTTTCTCTATTGCAGTGAACGCTTAATATGTACAGACATTCATTGGTATGAAAAATGCCGGCCTATTCTGTAGTCCGGCATTTTTATTATATAATAGATTTATCCATATCACGTATTTTTTACTTACTGAAATTTAAAAAAAATGTTTGCTTTCAACGTTTAGTGCCGGCGTATCCACATACAGATTAAGTATCCTCCTTACACAATAAATAAATAAAAAACCGTTTTATGAAAAAATGAAAATCAAAACACATGAAGCGTAAAAATCTTTTTTTGTTAATTATTGTAATACCAGCAATTGTTTATTCCTGTAAAAAAAATCCGGAACCAGTAATGCCAGCTCCAGCTACAAACTATCCTGATTTTTCACAATTAAAAACAGGCAACTATTGGATTTACGAACAATTTGATATTAATCCTGCAGGTGAGGCTACATCAAAAAAAATCTTTGATAGTTGTTATGTTGAAAAGGATACTGTTATTAATAATAAAATATATCATAAAATTGTAAAACCTGTATTTTATAATGCAACTCAAAAAGAAATTTCATTTCAGAAAGACTCATTGCATTATATCATTAATTCCAACGGGAAAATATTATTTTCATCTCAGGATTTTTCAACCATATTAAATTACGGCTACATTAAAGGTGGAGAAAAGGATACTATTAGTAAGGTTATAAGACAAATGGCAGACAAGAATACAACTGTAACAACAGCTGCAGGAACATTTGCGACATTAAATGCGAAAGAAACATGTTTAATGTACCCTAAGTGGTCATTTGCTGGCAATCCAAGATATAGACACTCAAAATATGCTGAAAATGTCGGAATTATAATTGAAACGCTACCATTTTTTGCTTCAAGCCCCAATTACATTGAAAGACGGTTGGTACGTTACCATTTAAATTAATTTCACTTCTTTACATGCTGATAGTTATATTATAATCATTCAGAATTTATAAAACAAAATGCCGGCTACAACCAGCATTTTGTTTTATAAATAGGAATAGAATTATAAGGCACTTATTAGTCAAATTTCATAACGTTAAAATCCGGCTTTTATATAACTCCAGCCTTCATGCTGCCTTACGACCAGATGCGCAAGGGCAGAAGGGACTATTTTACAAAAAGGAAGGATTGAATTGTGATCCATATTTTTATAGTTCAATGAATTTTTACAAACCATAAACTGAATACCCTTTTCACTTAGCTGCTCCAGTGTGTTAATTAAAAAAGCATCTTTTAAAATCAGATCTATTCCAGGTCCATTCATAACAAGCTCAATGCTGACGGATGGAAGCGCGTTTAAAATATTATTCAATTGACTGATGGTTGCTTTTTGAACCAGCAATTCATTACTTGAAAGCTGAATGACTACTTTATATGTATCTGACTTTTCGCCCATTTGATTCATTAACTTTTCTTCGTTCTTGAAGTTACCTGCTCGCCGCCAATTCCCCAGTTATCCGTAGAAACTTCATCAATAACAACAACCGTTGTCAATGGATTTTTATTAAGCACCTGCTGTAATAAATCTGTAACCCCTTTAATTAAGGCAGCCTTTTGTTCGGAGGTAACACCTGTATCAGTAACTTTAATGTTTACGTATGGCATCTTTAAAATAAATTAAGATAAATGGTATAAAAAAATATCAGCAGAACATGCTGGTACTTCAATGATATAAGTCTTTATTAAAAATTACAATTTTAAAATGGTAAACTCAACACGTCTGTTCAGTTTTTTTAATTCTTCTGTATCGTTGCTCACAATTGGTTTTGTTCCTCCAAAACCTTTGGTAACAATACGTCCGGGTGCAATGCCTTTTTTTAGTAAATAATCTTTTACCGCATTCGCACGGTCATTTGATAATTGCATATTAATGATCGGGTCGCCAACATTATCCGTGTGCCCGTCAATTTCAATTTCCATTACCGGATTATTCTGCAGAATCAGATACAAGCGATCCAGTTCTGCATACGATTCTTGTCTTAAGGTAGATTTACTGACATCAAAGAAAATATTATTCAGTTGCACGGTTTGCCCAATTTCAACCGGAACAAGATAAAGATCCTGTTTTACTTCCTGATATTCTGCAACGGTTGTAAGGTCGAGATTATTAAATACGGGAATGAAATTACCGCCTTGTGCACTAAAGCTATATTGGTTTCCATACGGCAGAGTCATTTTATAATTACCTGTTACAGGGTCTGAAATTGCCTGTCCGATTTCTTTACCTGTTTTTAAAGACTGATAGGTAATGCGTGCAGAAACCGGTTGATTGGTCTTTGCATTAATGACTCTTCCGCTGATCAACACAACAGGGTTTGGTCTGTTTGATGCTGTTAACTTAATGCGTACAATATCACTTTGTCCATAACCGGATCTGTCGGAAACCATATATGCAAATTCACCTCGCGCATCTAACGTATAATATGCATCCCATCCTGAAGTATTTATATTTGAATCGAGGTTTACCGGTTCAGACCATTTAAGCCATGTGTCATCCAGACGTTTTGACATCCAGATATCCCGATCACCTTTGCCTCCCGGACGATCAGAAGAGAAGTATAAAGTTGTATTGTCAGAGGCAACAAATGGAGTAGACTCCGTATAATTTTTTGTGTTAATGGATTTTATCGGAACGGGTGCAGCCCACTGATTGGGGCCTGTTTTAAAACAAACATAAATGTCATTTATCTTTGTTCTGGAAGTATATTTTTTGTTGTCTGCGTATTTTGAAAAAGATATGATAAGCGTTTTACCATCCGGGCATACCCACAAAGAAGAATAATTTCCTTTGCTCATTTTAGAAAAATCCTGAATGTTCATTTCCTGCGGATCGCTCCAGCCTGTTGTTGTTTTTATGGAATACGAAAAACCACTGCCTGTATATTCACCTTTTTCATACGCTCCCCTGATGTATACAATGTTGCCATCGGTGCTTATGCATTCAATGCTATTATAACGACGGGTATTAAAAGGTTTAGACATGCGTTTCGCCTTTCCCCATTTTCCTGAAGCATCCTTTTCTGAATACCAGATATCCTCGGCATCATTGTAATAATTCGATTTTGTATTGGAAGGGTGACTTTCAATAACGTAGTATAAGGTTTTACCATCGGGTGTAATGATGGGGCCTATTTCATCGTATTCAGTATTGATATTGGGGCCTAAATTTTGACGGATAGAATCCTGAGCAAAAACAAGCTGAGCAACTATGCTTAAAATAAATACCAAATAATACCTTTTCATAGGTTAGAGGGAAGCTGAATTAAAATGTATAATATTCATTAATCTAATGAATATTATACGAAAAGCAAATCAAAAATATGCTTAGATTTTTTTAACCATCAGGGCTGCTATATGCCCGCCAAATCCAAATGTATTGCTGATGGCTACATTCACTTCTTTAGCAACAGCTTTGTTTAATACCAGATTCAGATTTTCGTATCCGGCTTCTACGGCAGTTGTATTAATCGTTGGAGGAATCATGTTGTGTTGTACCGCCTGAATGCAAATGATTGCTTCAATGGCACCCGCAGCACCCAGCAGGTGTCCGGTCATAGACTTAGAAGCACTGATTGAAGCATTTGATGCATCGCCGAACAAACGTTGAATTGCTTTTAATTCGCTTTGGTCACCAATTGGTGTAGATGTTGCATGCGGGTTAATGTAATCAACATCCGCTGCAGAAATACCCGCATCTTCCAGCGTTAATTTCATACCCATGTAGGCGCCGTCACCTTCCGGATGTGAGCCCGTTAAGTGATAGGCGTCCGCGCACATACCACCACCGATTACTTCACATAATATCGTTGCACCACGCTTAACAGCATGTTCGTATTCTTCTAAAATGATTGCACCGGCACCTTCACCCATAACAAAGCCATCACGGCTATTATCAAACGGACGGGAAGCCGATTCCGGATTTTCATTTTGTGTTGATAAGGCTTTTAGTGCACCAAACCCTCCGATTAAACTTTCATTGATCGGAGCGTCTGAACCGCCAGTAATAATCATATCTGCCTTGTTCCAGCGGATGTAATTGAAAGCATCAATAACCGATGTAGTAGAGGATGCGCATGCAGAAACTGTTGTATAGTTTATACCACGCAGACCATATTTAATGGAGATAACACCAGAGGCAATATCTACTAATATTTTAGGTACAAAGTATGGGTTAAATCGGGGAGTGCCGTCACCTTTTGCATACTCCATGATCTGTTCCTGTGTGGTAAGAATACCTCCGTTGCCGGAACCCCAGATAACACCGATGCGGTCTTTGTTTAATGAGTCGAAATCTATCTTCGCCTGTTCTATAGCTTCTTTAACCGTTATAAGTGCATATTGTGTAAACAGATCATACTTGCGGGCTTCGCCTTTTTCGAAATAATTAAGCGGATTATATCCTTTAATTTCACAGGCAAATTTTGTTTTGAATTTTTCTGTATTAAAATAGGTGATGGGTGCAGCGCCGCTTTTTCCAGCCAGCAGGTTATTCCAAAATTCATTCGATGTATTCCCGATAGGTGTAAGAGCTCCTATACCTGTAACAACTACTCTTCTCATGCTTACTATTCACTGATTTATCCTCCAAAAATAACGGAATATAAGTGAATTGTAATACACATTGTTTAAATATTCAATCCAATGGAAGGTTTTATATATCGAACGAAAAGTGTATTTTGAGTTCAAATTATACAGACAATGGAGAAAATACATGCAACTACGGTTGTTGCAATCAGACATAACGGACAAATTTCAATAGGTGCAGACGGGCAGGCGACGTTGGGAAATACGGTAGTGAAAGACTATGTAAAAAAAGTGCGTAAATTAATGGAAGGTAAAGTGTTATGCGGATTTGCCGGTTCTACAGCCGATGCATTTACGCTGCTGGAACGTTTTGAAGAAAAACTGAATACCTACGCCGGCAATATGAAACGTGCTGCTATTGAATTAGCGAAAGACTGGCGTACAGATCGTTATTTACGCAAGCTGGAAGCGATGATGATTGTTGTTAACAAAGATGAACTGTTATTGATTTCCGGAACTGGTGATGTGATTGAGCCGGATAATGACATCTTATCTATTGGTTCGGGAAGTATGTACGCACAGTCTGCAGCTGCTGCATTAAAAAAACATGCAACACACTTGTCTGCTCCGGAAATGGTTCGTGAAAGTTTGAGCATTGCTGCAGATATCTGTATTTATACCAATCATAATTTTGTTATTGAAACGGCTGTTGCATGATAAAAATCTATCATAACCCACGTTGTCAAAAGAGTCGTACGGCCCTGGCATATGTTGAAGAGCGCGATGAGAACATTGAAGTGGTGGAATATTTGAAAAATCCGCCAACAGCAAAAGAGTTGAAAGAAGTATTGCAGCTGCTGAAAATGAAACCAATGGATATTATCCGGAAAAAGGAAACGCTGTACATTGATTCGTATAAAGACAAGGAATTTACCGATGCACAGTGGATTTCTATTTTAGCAGAACATCCTGTTTTAATTGAACGACCAATATTGATTAATAAAAATAAAGCTGTAATCGCCCGTGATGAAGCAACGTTAAAAAGTTTTTAATAAACATCCTGAATTAAGTGAAGTATAGCCTGTTTGTATTTTTATTTCTTTTAACAAATGCTTTTGTATTTGCTCAATCGGAAACACCTCGCCGGAGAGATTTCAATATAGGCACGTTTACCGGTATTGGCGGTGCATCGCTTATGCCGATACCAACGTTAGATGTGCGTTATAAAGGAACGACATTACGTATAGCACCGGGTTATAAATATAATGGAGTAGGGGTTACGCAGGAACTGTTTCCTTTCTCAAAAACGTTTTATAATATTTACTGGCTCGCTTCCGTCTATTATGTGAGAGGCACTGAATCCAAGCATGCAAATGCCACAACAGATTTTAATGCATACTCCCTGCTTGGCGGTTTGAAATATTATATGGGTACACGTTTCTTTTCAGAGTTACAGCTGGGTGCTGAATACAGAGAAAAATCAACTCCGGGTTATGCATCAACAAATAATGTATCACCGTATTTTGAATTTGGTATCGGAATAAATCTGTTTCGAAATTATCCTAAAAAAGTAACTACTATCGGCGGAGGAGAATAAATGAATTTTTTAGCACACGTATTTCTTTCCGGAACAAACCAGTCTTCTATGATTGGTAATTTTATTGCAGACTCTGTAAGAGGAAAAGAGATATTGGAATTTTCTCCGGAAATTAAAGAAGGTATTATGCTGCATCGGTTTATAGATCATTATACCGATACGCATGCCATTATCAGTGAAGGGAAGAAAGTACTTACGCCCTATTTCGGTAAATATAATGCTGTAGTGCTGGATATATACATGGATCATTTTTTAGCAAAGGATTGGGTTAATTATTCAAATATTCCTTTAGCAGCCTTTGCTCAGACCATCTATCAGCATTTACAAAATAATTTTGCACTGTTGCCTGATCGGGTACAGGAACTACTGCCGTATATGATCAGACAGGACTGGCTTAGCAATTATGCTAATTTTTATGGTATGGAACGGGTGTTTCAGGGAATGTCGCGTAGAGCTTCTTTTGTGTCTCATATGGAAGATGCAACGGCAGTTCTTCAAAAACATTATTCAGAAATGCAGCATTGTTTTGATTCATTTTTTCCTGAATTGCAAGGAGCGGTTGCCAATTATCTTAAAGCAAGCAGCCATAGCTAATATTTCCCTATTAAATGATTGATTATGAGATATATAATAATTATTTTTAATCTATAGTAAAAAATTTAAATGAATTCACAAAACAGGATTGTAATCATTTAAACATAAAATTGTATCTTTAATAGATGTTTTAAAACAAGCTCATCTCAACATATTTACTATGAACACACTTACATCAAAACTTGCCTTCATGTTTTTAATGACATTTATATTTTCTACGGGAAATGTATTTGCTCAGAAAAATTCTGCTCCATTAACATATGTTAGTGCTAATGCCGTTTTAAAGAAAACCCATACAAAAGAAGAATTAGAATTGATGAGTAAATTGGAATTGACAACAATTTACCAGGAACGTATTGGTATCATTACGGAAGTATTACCATACTTGGCCTTACATAGCAAGCCGGGTGCGACATTAAGTGATATGAGCATTCCTCAGACACCCGAAAACAAAAGCCATTTAGAAAAAGAAGTTAAAAACAAACAGGAATACATTACTTCTGTAAATGAAACATTGGTAGATATTATTCCTTACGCAGATAAACAAAACATTATCTGGTCGATTTTATTTTTTGAAGATATTATTCAGCGTTCAGACTATTCGGTTGCCATACCTCAGATTACGGCCCCTTCTACAGCGCCTACTACTAAATAATCAAACCTATCTTTTAATAATAAAATAAAAAGGTCCTTTCCGCTGATATCGGAAAGGACCTTTTTTATGTTCTATCGATTTAAGCTTGTTAGGCTTCATTTAACGAACGTAAGTCTACAGGTACCAATCTGGATACACCTTGCTCTACCATCGTGATACCGTAGATAATATCAGTACTAGCCATCGTACGTTTGTTGTGCGTTACAATAATGAATTGTGATTCACCCGCAAACTGACGGATGATATTATTGAATTTATCAATGTTGGCATCATCTAACGGTGCATCAACCTCATCGAAGATACAGAATGGTGCCGGCTTGATTAAGTAGATCGCAAACAGAAGAGAGATTGCAGTAAGCGTTTTTTCTCCTCCGGATAATTGATTGATTGTTAACGGACGCTTACCTTTTGGTTTTGCCATAATATCAATCGCTGAATCTAATGGATTTTCCGGATCAACCAATTTCAGATCACAACTATCTTCATCTGTAAACAGCGAACGGAACACCCGGATAAAGTTATCGCGGATTTTTTCAAACGCATCCAGGAAGGTCGCCTTAGCAACGGTATCAATCTCATTAATGGTTTCCATTAATGATTCTTTTGATTTTGCCAGATCTTCTTTTTGTGTTGTAATAAACACGTGGCGTTCTTTGATCTCCTGGTATGCTTCCATTGCCATGGGGTTGATTGGCCCAAGGCGGTCTAAGCTGTTTTTAATTTTAATAACTTTTTCTTTCAGTTCTTCTTCGGATGGTAATACATCATCCGGATTCTGATTCGCTAAAATGTCGTCTAAGTTTAAATTAAACTCTACATTCAAACGCTCTTTGATGGAACTTAAACCAATTTTTGTTTCCGTAACACGGTTCTGAAGCGTAACAAGTATTTCATCACATTCTTCACGGTTACGTCTGATTTCCTTAACTTCTTTTTCTACTTCATCAATACGTACCCGTGTGCTGTAATAATCTTTTTCAGCTTCATGCACACCTTGTTCGATCGATTCTTTTTCTTTGTAGAAAGAGATGAGTTCATCTTCGCTCACATCAGCACTGTCAACCATCTGGCGGATCTCACCATTTGCTATTTCCAGTTCTTCTAAGTTTTTAGCAATACGTTCTTTGCTTTGATCAAACGTTGTTTGTTTGTAACCAATTTCCTGCTCTAAACTGTTTACACGGTTTTGCTGCTGATGGAAACCAATATTCTCCTGATTGTATACAGCAGATTTGTTGCTTAACTGCGTTGTCTGTAAGCTGAAATCATCATTCAACTGATTCAGTCTTTCTTCCAGACTTTCAAGTTCATCTTTACCTTCTTTGGCAAGAGGCGTATTGATATTAATGTCTTCTTCAATTTTAGCGATCTTTTCCAATACATCTTCTCTGCGCAAACTATTATCAGAAAGCATGGAAGCCAGCTGTTCCTGTTTTGTTTTCAGCGTAATGTACTCGTTGTTTACTAAATTGATCTCACGGCGAAGTTCTTCAACTTCTAATTTTTTCGTATTCTCTTTTAATAAATAAAACTCTTTTAATTTCGTATCAAGTACAACACGAATGTTTTCAATATCACTGGTGATCTGCTTGATATCTGCTTCAAGCTTTTCCATGTTCTTGGCACGGCCGATACGTTTCCCTTCAAACAATCCTACTGAACCACCGGAAATACTGTATTTGCGTTTTGCTAACTTACCATTCTGTGTAATAAAGACCGATTGCGGATCTTCCGGAATAATATCCTGATTACCTGTAATAATGTATACACCATCCAGAATATATTGAATCAAACCTTTGTATTTGTTATCGTATTCAACAATATCCAGGGCAGATACGCAGTCGCCAAACGTATTTTTTTGTGATGATGTATAGTTATTGAAACGGGTTAAAACAAAGAAGTTTGCTTTGCCTTTTGCTGAATCACTTAATAGGTTTACTGCCTGAATTGCCTGTGCTTCGTTCTCTACCACATAGTAATTCATGAACGACTCCAGGTAGTTCTCTATACACAGTCTGAATTTTTCGTCACAGGTAAGAATATCCGAAAGGAGCGGAGTGTCCTTACCCCACGACGCATTCTTCTTTAAGAATTTGATTGCTTCCGGGAAACCTTCCAGGTTCTCAACCATTGATTTGGTTAAGTTGAATTCGTTTTGCTTTGAATCAAGCTTTCTGTTTGCCTGCGTCAATTGTTCACGGATCTGTTCAATCTCTTTTTCAAGATTGATCACCTGCTGCTGAATACGCTCATCTTCAGCTTGGAGGGTTTCAAGCTCCGCATTTTTTGTATCTAGTGTACGCTTTACTTCATTTGCTTTGCTTTCAAATTCTGAAAGGTTAGCAGAATGCGCAGATGTATCACTTGTTGTTTTTTCTAATTCCTGTTTTAAAGATGAAAGCTGAATGGCATAAATTTCGAGCTGTTTGTTGATCTGATAAACCTGTTCCTGCTTTAATTTAAATGCACTGGAAGCTGTTCCTACTTCTTCCTGTAAAAGCTTGTTTTTTTCTTTTTGCTCTTCGTATTCCTGCTTTAATTTTTCAACTTTTAACGAAATTTCTTCAAATATTTTCTCTGCTGATTCTTTTTCTTTTGTTAAGCTATCCAGGCTGAATGCCGCACGGTCATTGCTTTGCTTATCTAATTCAATCTGATCGGTTAATGATTTGCTTTTGTCATTTAAGAAACGCAGACGTTCGTTTTTAATTTTTTTATCACTTTCAAACGTACGGATCAAATTCACATGTTCGTTCAACGTTTTTTGCCTGTCAGCTAATAATTTTTCTTTATTAACCATCTCCAGTTTTACACGCTCAACATCACTTTCTTTTTCATTGATCTGTGAATTGTATTGCGTGCGCAAGTCTGTTTTTTCATCTAACGTCTTGTTTAAAGCTTGTATTTCCTCATGTTGAGAATGTACACTTACTTTAGCCAGATCAATACTCGCATTTTTATAATCTTCTTTTATCTCATGATATTTTTCAGTCTGTTTGGCTTGCTTCTCAAGCGATTTAAGATTTTTGTTAATCTCAAAAAGTAAATCTTCAACGCGTTCAAGATCTTTATCTGTTTCTTCTAATTTCTTAAGCGTTTGTTTTTTACGCATTTTGAATTTAGAGATCCCCGCTGCTTCTTCAAACAATTCACGGCGCGATCCGTCTTTATCGTTCAAAATATCATCAACCATTTTCAATTCAATGATTGCATACGAATCAGAACCGATACCTGTATCCAGAAACAAGTCATTGATATCTTTCAACCGACAGGTAACACCGTTCAATAAATATTCACTGTCGCCTGTACGGTAGTAACGGCGTGTGATTGTAACCTGAGAATATTCAGTCGGTAATAAATTTTTTGTATTGTTAAAAGATAACGAAACTTCTGCCATTTGCTGTGGCTTACGGTTTTTTGTGCCGTTAAAAATAACGTTCTCCATTTTGTCCGAACGTAGGGCACGTGTTTTCTGTTCACCCAATACCCAACGTATCGCATCTACAACGTTTGATTTTCCGCAGCCATTTGGACCTACAATACCAGTAATACCTTCGTCAAAATTTATGACTACTTTATCACCAAAACTCTTAAATCCTTTAATCTCTAACTTACTTAATTGCATGGAATTCGCCTCTCTTGTGAATTTTAATCTTTTAAAAGTAAGATAATTAGCCACCAGATAGTACCCCCATTATACCCGTTTATCAACAGTTTTATTAACAGAAATGTATGTCCGGTTTATTTTTTGTATCTTGATAACGGAATATAATTCACTGATATGGAAAAGCTTAAGATTCTTTTTTGGGTAGTTGCAATAGGCATTTATATTTACACACAAATAAAGGATGCACTGAAAAAAGGGAAACGTACCGACCCGATTCCATCCGGTTCCCCCATACCTAATTTGTCTAAAAAACAATCTTCACAGCCAGTTACAACAAGTACTGTAAATCCATATATAAGAGAATCATATAAACCGCAGCAACCTAAATTTGCAAAAAGATTTCAGAGTACATATAGCCGGAAAGAAGAACTAAAACAAAAAAATAATCCCGAAGCCGATAAATACAATCAGGATATTGTTTCACGCGAAGCTTTTTATAAGCAGGAAGAGCCTGTGAATTACGAAAAAATAGCACCTAAGGCTTCCGTTTTTGGTGTAGATGAACATCTGCAGCCTTATTCTGTGAAACAAAAAAACAAACATCCGTTGCTGACTTTTTTATCTACAAAGAGTAACTTAAGAAATGCATTTATAACAGGGGAGATCCTGAAGCGCAGAGACTGATACAGAAAACATACGTTTTTCACACAATTAATTATTGAAATCTGCAACCAGACAACCTTCATCTTTTATCTCAAGAAAATCAACGAAACATAATCAGAATATAATTTATGCTACTGGACGAAATGAAATCAAAATCACTAGATGAGATTTATATTGAAAAAACATATTCTCATTTGGAAAGAGGTGTAGATGGTGTAATCAGAGAAGTAGCAAGAACATATAAACAAAAATTAAATGTTAAAACCATAAAACCGGGACTTAGATTTGTTCATTTTATTGTAGATGGAATTGCATTGCAATTAATTTTATCTGTACCTAAAATATTTTTTTTCTCCAATCCACAATTACTTGCGCTTATTTCATTATTACTGATAATACTATACCCAGTAATGTATATATTTTTTGAATATAAGTTTCAGCAAACTCCAGGTAAAATGGTTACAAATTATGTAGTAATTAATGAATATGCAGAAAAACCAAGCTTAAGAATTTGTATCCTTCGAACAGTAATACGATTTATTCCTTTTGAAGCTTTTTCTTGTCTAAGCTCTCCCAGCAGAGGATGGCACGATAGATGGACAAAGACTTATGTAGTCGAAAAAAAAGAAGTGGAAAAACTAAAATCGATTCTAATGAAATATAATAATTAGAAAAAACATTTTTAACATGGAAAATAAATAAATTACCTCTTACTCCAATCTTTTTAATCCATCCAAAATCTGAATAAAAAAATCCCGTCCTGATACTTATCAGGACGGGATTTTTCACTATGGTTTAATCTTACTTAATTACGCTTTAGCATCCGGATTAACCAGACGTATGATGCGTACATAATGCAATACTTTTATTACCGGATAGGTAGGATCAAATTCAAACCACTTCATTGCAAAGTTTGGTCTGCTGCCATACATATGGTGATTGTTCTGAAATAATTCACCACCTAACAGTACATCCAGAGCAAGTGTGTTTCTGGAAGCATCTTTGTTATCAAAGTTCTGATAACCTAATTTATGCCCAAACCAGTTAACGATAGCACCGTGTACAGGTCCCATTAAGAAATGGATTGGTAATAATAAATATAAATACCACATATCAGCAGGAACAAAATAAATGTAGAATAATACATATAATGTTCCCCAAATAATTCTGGAGATCCACATATCACCAATGTTATCGATGAATGCCCATTCAGGAAGGTTCTTATTGAACTTATCCTCAACTTGTGCTTCTCTTCTTAATACAGCGTTGTAGATGTCTTTTGTTTTCCACATCATAACAAATGCATTTCTTGAATAAAGAGGAGAGTGTGGATCTTTTTCTGTATCACTATAGGCATGGTGCATTCTGTGAAGTGCGCCATAGGCTCTTGGAACTAAGTAAGAAGAACCTTGAGTCAGGTATAAGAATATAAAGAAGAATTTCTCCCAGAATTTATTCATTTTAAACATTGCGTGCGCAGAATATCTGTGCAGAAAGAATGTTTGGCTGAACAAAGATAAATACCAATGCGCAACAAAGAATATAATAATGGGCCAGGCTGTACCAGTCATTTTTAGGTTAGTTTGGTTTGTAATTACAACAACAAATTTAATGAATTTGTTGCTGAAAAACAGAATTTATTTTCAGAAGTATGTATTTAGGCTGATTAATACGAAGTTAGTGCATAAGAAATTATATTGGCGCCCATTTGCAGGGCTTTTGTACGTATTTCTTCGGGATCATTATACACTTGCTTGTCTTCCCAACCATTGCCAAGATCGCATTCAAATGTGTAGAAAACAACTAATCGGCCTTGATATAGGATTCCATACCCCTTTGGCGTTTTACCATCGTGTTCATGGATCTTTGGCAAGCCTGCATTGAAGTCGTATTTCTGATGATAAATCGGATGTGTAAAAGGCAGTTCAACCAGTTCAGCTTCAGGGAATATTTTCTTTAACTCCGGACGGATAAATTTATCCATTCCATAGTTATCATCGATATGTAAAAAGCCTCCACCAATAAGGTAGTTGCGCAGGTTTTGTATTTCAACAGAAGAGAACACAACATTACCGTGCCCGGTCATGTGTACAAACGGGTGTAAGAACAGGTCGGTACTTCCTGCTTCAACAATGTCTTCCTCAGGCGCCAGATTAAGGCCGATATTTTTATTACAGAATGCAATTAAATTGGGCAGCGAGGTTTTGTTTGCATACCAGTCACCACCTCCCTGGTATTTCAATTTCGCCAGCTTAAAAGAAGGTTGAAACGTTGAAGAACTTAATAAAATACAAGCTGTAAGCGCGAGTAGAAAATGCTTTTTTTTCATTATTCCTGAATCAGATTCAAAATATGGCAGGATGCAATTGCTGCCGTTTCCGTTCGTAAGATAGAATTTCCTAAGGATATTTTCACAAATCCTTTTTCAACAGCCGATCTGACTTCCTGCTGTGTAAAATCACCTTCAGGGCCAATCAATACCAGACAGGATTTGGCTGGTTGTACCAGCTTTAAAATAGTTGATTTAGGAGCTTCATCCAAGCAAGCAATCAATTTATAATCATAGTCTGAAAAGTCTGATTGCAGAAATGCAGTAAAAGAAAGTAATTCGCTGAAATGCGGAAGAAAGGGCTGGCCGCTTTGTTTAATTGCAGCAAAAGCCGTTTTCTCAAGTTTAGCAACCGGCAAATTTTTTCGTTCTGAATGTTCTGTAAGTACAAAGCTGAATGCATCAATGCCAAACTCGGTACATTTCTCTACCAGCCATTCCATGCGATCAATGTTCTTGGTAGGAGCAATGGCAATATGAATGCGTGCGGCAGACCGTTTATTCAATTTTTGTTCTTCAATGATTTTATATCCGCACTTACGATGGTCTGCTTTTGTAATCTGTGCCGAAACAACAATGCCATTACCGTTTGTTACAGTAATGGCATCACCTTCTTTTAATCTTAGAACTTTAACAACATGAACAGATTCCTGTTCATCAAGTATGCATGAATAAACGTCTTTGTTTAAAAACAAATGGCTCATTATTATTGCTTACCGTTCGAAATTTCGATGTTGATTGATTTTCCTTTAATTTTATTGTTTCTCATTCCGTCCATAACCTGATCAACTAAGTCATGTGGAAGTTCCACGAATGAATATTTATCGAAGATATCGATCTGTCCGATCTGAGAACCTTTGATGTTTGCCTCACCGGCAAATGCACCAACGATATCACCAGGAGAGATGCGGTCAATACGTCCAACGTTTACGAATAAACGTGCCATACTTGCATCACTTGTTCTTGGTCTCGGCGTTCTTTCACGTCTTTCACCACCATCACGGTCTCTTGAAGCAGCTGGTCTGTCTCCGAAACGGTCTGAAGAACGGCCATCTCTGCGAGGTCCATCTCTTCTGTCACCACGATCGAAACGACCGCCACGGTCACCTCTGTCGCCGCGATCACGACGATCGCCACGGTCTTCAAATACTCTGCGTTCAGGTTCTGCAAGATCTTTCATTTCTTTAGAAAGCAACGCAATTGCAATCTGATCAGCAGTAATACCTTTTTCTTTATATTCTTCTAATAAATCAGACCAGATTTTAATGTTTGGTTTTTCTAATTCAGTAGTAATACGTGTAGCTAATTTATCTTTTTTATAAGCAACTAATTCCTGACGTGTAGGCGTTTCAGCTTTTTCAATTGTTGCCTTTGTATAACGTTCGATGTCTCTCAATTTATATTTCTCATCACTTGTTACCAATGTGAATGATTTACCTAACTGACCTGCTCTACCTGTTCTGCCGATACGGTGAACGTAGTTTTCAATATCCAATGGAACATCGTAGTTGATAACCGCATCAACACCTGTAACGTCAATACCACGTGCCGCAACATCTGTAGCAACAAGGATATTGGCTAATCCCTTACGGAATTTGCTCATTACTTCTGTTCTGTCGCGTTGTGTTTTATCACCGTGTAAGCTGATCGGATTGTGTCCGTATGCTTTTAATTCATCGGTAACTTCTTCAACTTTTCTTTTTGTATTACAGAAGATCAACATCAACTGAAGATTGTTCAGGTCAATGATTTGTGTAACAATTTCTGTTTTTTGAGAGTTTTTAACTAAGTAATAGAATTGTTCAACCGTGCTGATCGTTAATTCTTTTCTTTCAATTTTAATGATCTCCGGATTATTCTGGAAACGTTTAGCAAGCGCCAGGATAGGAGGAGCAAGCGTTGCAGAAAATAATACAGTCTGACGTTCTTCTGGTAAACGGGTTAAGATTAATTCGATGTCTTCTCTGAAACCCATGTTCAGCATTTCATCCGCTTCATCTAAGATGATCTGAGAAAGGTGAGAAGCATTCAATGTACGTCTGTCCAGGTGATCAATGATACGGCCAGGTGTACCTACAACGATATGCGCACCCGCTTTCAGATCGCGGATTTGTCTTTCAATCGATTCGCCACCGTATACTGCAAGTACACGAAGACCTTTTTTGAATTTAGAAAGTTTTTTTAATTCCGTACATACCTGTAAAGCAAGTTCACGTGTAGGACAAAGAATTAAGGATTGTGTTTGGTTGATAGAAATATCAACATGTTCAATAGCAGGAATACCAAAGGCAGCTGTTTTACCAGTACCCGTTTGTGCCTGACCTGTAAGGTCTTTTCCTGTCATTAAAATTGGAATTGTTTTTTCCTGAATAGGCGTGGCTTCAGAATAGCCAATAGATTCGATAGCCTCCACAACTTCAGGAGACAATCCAAGGTCTTTAAATAACATAGGATGTTTTTAATTTGTTAAATGAATTATTTCGTCGTCTTTTCTAGATTACATAATATATCCGAAAGGTGTAATGAAAAAATACCTTGGGACATCAAAATCTATTAATCTTAGAAACAGATTGACAAGTAGTATAGCCTACCTCGAGACTATGGGTGGTATTTTTTCAGCGGTACGATCTAGCGTACATTTCCTTGTGAATTAAACCCGCTTTTTGGCGAGTACATTACTCAAAAGACATGCAAAGATAAACTAATTAATTGATATAAAGAAATTTCTATAGAAAATTTTCAGGAAGGGCTTATACAGCCTCTCCCTGAATGTACGTTTTACCTTTGTATTTGAGCGCTACGCCAATAAACAGAACCGCTGTTACAAACATAAGCAGCGCGTACATATAGAAGTAGGATTGGTGCTTAAACCGATGAAAGACTACTTTATAGCCTTTAGGCAATTCAGATTTTTTTATGGTTTGAATAGCATGCCAGCCATTATCTTCAAGCGTAAATCGGTTGGAAACAGCATCAACATCGCCAACCAGGTAGGTTCCACCGAGCGGAATTGTATCCATAAGCGAAGTCTTTGAATTCTGCTGAAGAATGAATAAGCCTGTTCCGTCTTCGAATTCTATTTTTTCTCCTTTAACCGGTGTATAATCTTTTATGGATATATATGTTTTTGTGCCAATTTCAACCGTTTTAACTTCTTCATGCAGGTTGTTGTAATTTGAAATAACGGCTACCAATATATTACCAAGTGAAATGGAAAACATGAAAATACCCATTACTGTTGATTTCATTTGATTGGGTGCCTGTGTATAGGAAAACTCCAGTGCTGTAATAGAAACCATCACTTCTGCCATAGTTAAAATTAAATAAGCAAGGAACTGCCACCACACACTTGTTTCAATGCCGCTGGAAATCCGCTTTTCAATGTACGCTGCTACCAGGAAGGCAAGCACACACATAAACATGCCCAGCAAAATCTTGATTAAAGGCTTTAGTGTAATGATTTTGTTAAGCGCCGGATAGATAAAAAACGCAAAAGCTGGTATCAGAACCAGAACCAGGACTGGATTGGCTGCTTGTATCTGAGAAGGCAGAAGCGTAAACTCTACAAGGCCAAACAGATTAATATCTTTATTTAAGAAAGCACTTTTAGATTGATATACCCACGTACTTGCATGCTGATCATAGAGCGCCCAGAAGATTGCAATAAATGCGTATATAAATATGAGTCTGCCGATGGCAGATAAACCTTCTTTACCAAAAACTGTTTTAAAATAGGCTTTACCGAAGGGAGGTACATGAACAAATTTATTTCTGCCAGACCAAAATATAAAAGTAGCAACAAACATTAATATACCGGGTAATCCAAAGGCATAAGCAGGACCGTAATGTTCCAGCAAATAAGGGATCAGCAACGTGCTGAAAAGAGATCCGAAGTTAACGGCAAAATAAAAGATCGAAAATACCCGCTCAATCAGGTGTTTATTTTTAATGCCAAACTGATCACCAACGTGCGCGGACACACAAGGCTTAATACCACCTGCGCCAATGGAAATCAAGGTTAATCCCCAAAACAATCCGTCTTTAGATTCATTCAGTGCTAAAACCAGGTGGCCAAAACAATATAGAACAGAGAGATATAAGATGGTTCGGTATTTACCGATAAAAATATCAGCTAAAAATGCGCCTAAAATAGGCGTGAAGTAAACAGCTGAATTAAATGTATGTGCCCATTCTGTTGCCGTACTTTCAGTCATGTGTAAATAACTGGTCATAAAAACAGCAAGAATAGCTCTCATGCCATAAAAGCTGAAACGCTCTGCGGCTTCGTTACCCACAATAAACGGAATACCTGATGGCATTCCGTTCGTTGTTGGAGTTTGTATTGTTTGATTACTCATATAGTACGTACTTCGTAAGTCTCACAAAATTATTTTCCGCCAAGTTGCTTATACAACCTTTCTACATCTTCTAATTTACAAAGCTCTGTACCGAAATTCATTGTTGCTGCTGTACCGCATGCTACGCCGAATTTGATCACATCTTCATAATGATTGCCTCGGGATAAACTTAATACCATGCCCGCAACCATACTGTCTCCGGCACCTACTGTACTTCTTTTTTCAACGGGCGGAGCAGTTACATGATAGATACCTTGTTTAGACGCCAGGAATGCTCCGGCACCACCTAAGGATACAACCAGGATTTCAACTTTACCGCTATTGATAATTTCCATCGCGGCAGCTTCCTGCTGTTCTTTTGTAATAAGTTCTTTGCCTACAATTTCACTTAATTCATTAATGTTTGGCTTACACAAAAATATTCCTTCTTTCAGGCAGTGTTTTAAGGCTGCTCCGGAAGTATCTAAAATAAGACGCGCATTTTTCTGAAGAATGATCTGAGATAAACGGGTATAGAATTCATCGGGAACACCTTTAGGCGTACTGCCGCTCACAACAAAATATTCAAAATCGTTTGAAGGATCCTGAATCACAGCAAGCATTTGTTCCCATTCTTCTTTATATATTTCTGAACCCGGCATGCCGAAACGGAATTGATTATTTGTAGAACGTTCCACAACAATGAAATTTTCGCGTGTCCAGTTTTTTATCTGAAAAGTAATCTGTTCAATTCCTTCTTCAGTTAATAATGCTTTAAAATGATTGCCCGTATCTCCGCCAATAGGATAAAGGGCTACAGAACTTCCGTTTAATTTTTTAATTGCACGGGAAACATTAATACCGCCACCACCAGGTTGATAAATCGGGCTGTCGCAACGTAATTTATGCTCAGGTTGTACACTTTCCACTGACGTACTTTTATCAAAAGCGGGACTAAGTGTTAGTGTAAAAATCGAACTCTTCATAGGGTAATGGTAATAGGGTAAATTAATTTTCTTCTAATGCTTCTAATATATCAATCAACTGATCCAGGTCTTTCCAGCCCGGCCTTTGTTCGTCTCCGCCTTTTAAGGATATGCCTTTTAATTCAATTTCCTGAATTAAAGCGGCATCTTCTTTTTCAATCGGCAAAGACCAGATAACGGGGTATGCAGTATTTATCTCTGTAATCAGTTGCTGAAATTCAGTCCAATTTGTCCAATCAGATAATTCAAGCAATACATAATTCGCTTCGCTGAATATATACTGCGCTAAATTGTTGAAAATCTTAGCTTCCTGGCCGGTAGAGATGATGATTTTTTGAATGCACGGTAAATCGGCCAGATCACTTTGTGAAATGCCTTCAACGGATTCGAACTGAATAAAATCAGGCTGATACTGTTCTTGTATGGTTGTCAATACAGCGGGGGTCAAAACGGCTAGTTCTGTAACGGTTTGAACACCTGACAACCAGGCTGTAATAGCTTTATATAAATCAGGGGAAACATATCGCTCGCCGCTTGCCTCTACTTCAAAACCCATAAATTCAACACCCATGCCAGCCGCATATCTGGCATCTGAGAGGTTGTTTACCGAGTTTAATATTACCGGAATCGTTAATCCCATTTATGTGTGTTCTTCTGTAATTAAATCTAAATATGGGATAATTTATTCATAAATTTGTTAATAATAAAAGAAACTAAGTAACCGATTTTACGGTTACAACCTTGTTAAAAAAGGAATTGACTGGAAATGAGTAAAAAAGGAAGAGTATTGGTTGCCATGAGTGGTGGGATAGATAGTTCTGTTGCAGCTGTTATGTTGCATGAACAAGGCTATGAGGTGATAGGTATGACCATGAAAACCTGGGATTATGCAAATCTTGGGGGAAGCAAAAAAGAAACCGGATGCTGCAGTTTAGATTCCATCAACGATGCCCGCAATATTGCTGTAAGTTTAGGATTTCCGCACTATATCGTAGATATCCGGGAAGAATTCGGTGATTATGTAATCAACCACTTTAATAAAGAATATCTGGATGGACGTACGCCCAATCCGTGTGTACTCTGCAATACGCATATAAAGTGGGATTCTTTGCTGAGAAGAGCAGATAAAATGGATTGTGATTTTATTGCAACCGGCCACTATGCTCAGGTAAGAAGCGAAAATAACCGCTTTGTTATTTCTAAAGGTTTAGATGAAAACAAAGACCAGTCATATGCCTTGTGGGGAATATCACAGCAAAGCTTAAGCAGAACAATGTTCCCGCTGGGACATCTGCATAAAACAGATATCCGTGCCATGGCTGCTGAACGTGGCTTCATGGATCTGGTGAATAAAAGTGAGTCGTATGAGATCTGCTTTGTGCCGGACAATGATTACAGAGGTTTTTTGAAACGCCGTAATCCCGGACTTGAAGAAGAAGTAAGAGGCGGCGAATTTGTAATGGAAGATGGAACTGTAGTAGGGAAACACGAAGGGTATCCGTTCTATACCATTGGTCAGCGCAAGGGATTGGGTATTACATTGGGTTATCCCGTATTTGTTACTGAAATTCAAAAAGAAAATAACCGGGTTGTCTTAGGCAGAGAAGAAGGGTTGAACCGCAATGGCATGTGGGTAGATCAGTTAATCATGTCTAAGTATGAAAATCTAAAAGGTATTCAGAAACAATCGATCACAAAAGTCCGTTATAATGATGATGGTACATCTTCAACAATTGAACAGGTAGGAGATGAAATGCGTGTATTATTCCATGAACATGTAAAGGCAATAGCGCCGGGGCAAGCAGCTGTTTTTTATGAAGGCAACGATGTGATTGGCGGCGGCTGGATTAAATCGAGTTTTAAACAGGACTAAATGAAACAACTGGTATTTTTTAGTTTATTTCTGGTTACAGTACTTTCCTGTCACAAAAAAGATGAAGGTATACCTGAGCTGTCCGGCAAAGAATATTTCCCGACAGATTCAGGCCGTTACTGGATTTACAATGTACACAGCATTAAATATAACAGTGATACAATTGATACAACCTTTCAGGTAAAACAGCTTATTTACGATACATTTCATTTTAAGAATACAATTGTCTATCAACTGTATCGTTTTTCAAGATCACATGCTTCCAATCCCTGGCCTTCAGCGCCTGATTCGGTGTGGAGCTTTACAACAGATTTAAATCAAATTACAATTAATGAAGCCGGCAGTAATTATATTCGTCTTGTCTTTCCCTTATCAGCAGGAAAAAAATGGAACGGCAATGCAAAAAATATAGCACCGGTAAATACCTATACTGTAAAATCATATAATACTTCATTCGCTGTTTCAAATCTGTTTTTTCAGGAAACCTGTAATATAGAAGAAGCACAAAGCAAAAACCTGGTAAATAAAGATTACAGAAACAGAATATACGCCAAGTATGTTGGTATGATTTATAAAAAATATGAACAGCTTAGTTATAATACAGAACCTGCCAATATTGGACTATACAAAATTGATTTTGGTTCGGTATATGAAGAAACATTAATTGAATATGGCACTCCATAAAAAACTGAGCTTTATACTATTTTTTATCGGAAGCATACATGTGTATGGACAGACCAATTCATACATTATTTATTTAAAAGATAAAAACGGAACGCCGGGTACTATTCAGCAGCCATCCGCATACCTTTCGGCACGCAGTCTGGAGCGTCGTCATCACGAACAGATCCGCATTGATTCAACCGACCTGCCTGTATCCGTTAATTACCTTACTGCTATAAAAAATGAAGGTGCTTCAATTGTATATTCCACTAAATGGTTAAATGCAGTACACATAAAAGCAACCGAAAGTCAATATAATACCATACGTGCATTCCCATTTGTTCTTGATGGTACAGGTAATTTTAAGGTAACACAAAAAAGTAATGCACAGGAAATAACAGCAGCAACACAACTCAACTATGCTCAAAATTATACGGATTACATGGGTATAACAGATATGCATAAGCAAGGCGTAAAAGGAGCCGGTATATTGATTGCTGTTACGGATTCCGGTTTTCCCGGTGTTGATACGCTTACCGCATTTAAACATTTATGGGAGAATAATCAGATTACTTATTTTTACGATGTTGCCGATAATGAAGCTGATGTGTTCAATGACGGAAGTCATGGAACCTACATCCTTTCTGTACTTGCGGCAGATACATTAGTCTATAAAGGTGTTGTGCCGGAAGCGTCGTATGTTTTATTACGTACAGAAGTTGCTGCAACAGAAACACAAACAGAAGAATTCAATTGGCTGCGTGCAGCCGAAATTGCAGACAGCTGCGGTGTTGATATCATATCTGTTTCTCTGGGTTATACAACGTATGATGACAATACGGATAGTTATACCTATGCAGACATGGACGGGCAGACAAGTGTGATTGCGGCTGCAGCTGATATGGCTTATGGAAAGGGAATGATCGTTGTATGCAGTGCCGGCAATGATGGAAATAATGCTTGGAAATATATTGGCACACCAGCCGATGCAAAAAAAGTACTGGCTGTTGGTTCGGTAGACTTTACAAATACAAAGTCCGGGTTTAGTTCAATTGGCCCGACAGCGGATGGCAGATTAAAACCTGATCTTTGTGCAACAGGAGCCGGGATCAACTGTATCAAGCCCGATGGCACAATCTTAATGACAGGTGGCACTTCCTTATCTACACCAATGATTGCCGGCATGATTGCCGGAATCAAACAAACATATCCATCCTTATCAAACGATGAGGTAAAAAATATTTTACTGCAATCGTGTGATAATTATTCCAATCCTACAAATTTAAAAGGCTACGGCGTTCCACACTTTTCAAGAACAGAATCCTATTTTAATATTTACATTAATCCGGTAAACAGTTTAATTGCACCCAATCCCTATCATTCAGGTCAGCTGATTATAAAAGTTCCTGAACCGGAAGAATCGTACGAAATACGCATGTATGACTATCAGGGTCAGCAAGTTTTTGAACATTATTTTTTTTCATCCAATAACATGATTTCGATTGAAAATTATGTAAATAATTTACAGGCAGGCATTTATTTGATTTATGTAAAATCTGCCTATACAGCAGAAATTATTAAGTGGATTAAATTATAGTTCCTTATAGCAGCAGCTTTTATTATATTTGTACTTATGGCAAACGTACTTATAGCACCAAGTGTATTATCTGCAGACTTCGCAAATCTGGAGAGAGATGTTAAAATGATCAACTCCAGTAAAGCGGATTGGTTTCATATTGATATTATGGACGGCGTTTTTGTTCCCAATATCTCTTTTGGATTTCCTGTTATGCAGGCAATTAATAAACATGCAGCAAAACCGTTGGATGTGCATTTAATGATTGTAAATCCTGAGAAATATATTCAGACATTTAAAGACTCCGGTGCCGCAAATATTTCTGTACACTATGAAGCATGTACCCACTTGCACCGTACCATTTATCAAATAAAAGATGTTGGTTGTAAAGCAGGTATTGCAATCAATCCACATACACCTATTCATCTGTTAAAGGATGTGATCAAAGACATTGATCTTGTTTGTATGATGTCTGTAAACCCGGGTTTTGGCGGACAGAAATTCATTGAACATACGTACCAGAAAGTACGGGATCTGAAACAATTGATACAGGAAAACAATGCAAACGTATTGATTGAAATAGATGGAGGCGTAAATGAAGTTACAGGACCTAAATTGGTTCAGGCAGGTGCAGATGTACTTGTTGCCGGCAATTATGTTTTCTCTGCAAAAGATCCTGTAGCAACAATTGAACAACTCAAAAATATATAAGCGATCCGTTCGTTAACCTGTCAGATGTATATAGCACGATTTTTTTTTACGTTTCTCTTATCCATACTTCTGACAGGTTATTGTTTTTCTCAACACGCCACTATTAAAGGATATATACTAAATGCCGAAGGAGATTCTATTCCCGGTGCATATGTCTTTTTAAATGACACCATTCCGTTAGCCGTTTCCAATACTTCAGGTTTTTATTCTGCAACAATACCGTGTTGTAAGCCTGTTGTTATTTCCATTAAATCGCTTGGCTACAAAAAAACACCAACAACATTGCAAGCAAAAGCAAATCAGGTAATATACCTGAACATTAAAGCAGAAGAAAATATTGTTGAAGGAAAAACGATTGACATCATTGATTATTCTAAAGATACCTTATTGTATAATTCGGTAGAAATAAATACAAAAGATGCAAAATATCTTCCGTCGGCCTTTGGAGATTTTACAAAAGTGCTTCCAGCAATGGCATTGGGTGTAACTTCAAACAATGAACTTTCCACGCAATATTCTGCACGTGGGGGAAACTTCGATGAAAATTTAATTTACATCAACGATATTGAAATTTACACACCTCAACTGGCTAAAGCCGGCCAGCAGCAAGGACTGAGTACGGTCAATACAGACCTTATAAACCGAGTATCATTCAGCACCGGTGGCTGGGAAGCTAAATACGGAGATAAGCTTTCATCCGTTTTAAATGCCAGCTATAAAACACCCAGGCGGTATGCCGGATCTGTAACGGCAGGTTTTCTGGGTGGTGCAGCCCATATAGAAGGCATAAGTATAAATAACCGTTTGTCTTTTGTGTCTGGAGCACGATTAAAATCTGCGTCCTATTTATTAAAAACGTTAGATACTAAAGGCGAATACAAGCCTGTGTTTTGGGATTGGCAAACGTTACTGACGTATGATATTACATCAAAGAACAAATACAAATACTCTCAGGGCATTTCTAAAGTGGACCTCCTGTTTATTGTTTCGAATAACAAATATGAAATTACTCCAACAACACGTCAGACAACATTTGGTACACTGGACGATCCGCTTCGTTTTAATGTAGCGTTTGATGGCAGGGATATATTAACCTACCAGACAGTACAAGGCGGAGTACGTTACATGCATCGTTTTAATAATGCCTTTAAAACAGCGTTTGGTTTAAATGGATACATAGCTTCCGAAAGAGAATATTATGATGTGGAATCCGGATATAAAATAAACTCTGTGGATCAGGATCCCAATTCACCAAGCTACAACCAGGATGTTATAACCAAAGGCATTGGTTCGTATTTTGAACATGGACGAAATTTATTTAAAGCAGCATCCATTAATGTAAATAACCGCAGCACCTATCACATCAATAAACAAAATCAAATTGATTTCGGCGCTTCTGTTCAGCGTGAAATGATAAACGATCATTTTGAAGAATATAATTTTTCAGACTCTGCTTCCTATGTTGATCTTACCAGATCTGTCTACAAAAACACGCTGTTGAATTCTAGCCGTCTTCAGGCATACGGTCAATACACACACTTTATAGATTCAACACATACCTTTATTACAGGTGTACGGTTAAATTACTGGTCTCTGAATGAACAGCTGCTTGTGTCACCCAGGCTGCAGTATACATACCAGCCAAGAAACAATACGTTGATTAAATTCCGGATCGGTACAGGTTTATATCAGCAGCCGGCCTATTACAGAGAAATGCGCGCTATAGATGGTACGGTAAACACCGGAATAAAAGCTCAGCGTTCGTATCATTTTATCGCAGGTATGGATAAACAGTTTCTGCGCTGGGGAAGAAAATTTACCTTAATTACAGAAGCATACGTTAAATATATTGATCGCATTGTGCCTTATGATTTGTATGATGTACGTCTGCGTTATTATGGGTATAACGACGGAACCGCTTATGCAACGGGCTTTGACATGCGGTTGAATGGCGAGTTTGTAAAAGGAGTGGAGAGCTGGTTTAATTTAGGTATTCTTTCTACCAAAGAAAATATCGCTGATGACAACCGAGGCTATATCCGTCGCCCTACAGACCAGCGCGTTACGGCAGCCATTTTCTTTCAGGATCACATTCCTAACAATCCCACAATCAAAGTATACCTGAATCTGCAATTTGCTTCAGGCTTACCATTCGGCCCTCCCGGAAATCCGGAGTATCGTTCATCGCTCCGTGCACCTGCTTACAGACGAGTCGATATCGGTTTTTCAAAACTCATTTCATTTAACGACAAAGATCTGATTCAACGTAAGGTATTTGAATCCATCTGGATCAGCTTAGAAGTTCTGAACTTATTGGGAACTTCTAATACTATTTCCTATTTATGGATTCCGGATTACAGCGGCAACACGTATGCTGTACCAAATACCCTCACAGCCAGAGTTGTCAACCTAAAGACAATAGTTAGGTTTTAGTAATTAGTAACTGGTTCCCAGTTATTAGACAATAGGTATTAAGTATTAAGTACTTTTTCGTCTGGAAACTAGCGACTAGCAGCTGGTAACCAGACATATCTTGCATCGTCAAAAAAAAGTACTACCTTTGTTCCCGTTAATGGTTTATTTCAACGTTTGAAATAATTAAAAGGGAAGCCGGTGTAAATCCGGAACAGTTCCCGCTGCTGTAAGCTCATCATTACGTTATATTTCATTTAGCCACTGAATTTATTTGGGAAGGCGGATATAACAGAGTAAGTCAGAAGACCTGCCACTAACACACTATTCGAAGCTTTCGGTGAAAAGGCTAGCGGGTAAGTTCTAAATGCAGGTGTTAATCTGCATTATTGCATTTATCTTCCTGTAACATCTAAGCTCGGATGATTTATAAAAATCATTTGATGCAATCAAGTACATTCATACGTCTCATTTTACTTGTATTACCTGTCTTAACAGGTAACTACTATTGCTTTGCACAAATTAATACAGACTCTGTATATGTGATGCCTGTAATGCAGGTAAATGATTACCGCTACAACGATTTTTCTGCCGGAAGTAAATCTATTACGATTGATTCGGCCTATTTAAAAAACAATCCCGGTTCACTGGCAGATGTATTAAGTAACCAGTCATCGGTATACATTAAAGCATACGGTGTATCTTCTCTTGCAAGTATATCCGTACGCGGAGGTTCAGCTTCACAGACACAAACAACCATGAATGGCATGATCATGAACAGCCCTACAACCGGACAGCTTGATTATTCTACCATTCCATCTTTCATTTTTAATAATCTGCAGATTCAATATGGTTCTCAGGTTTCCTTAATGGGAAGCGGAGCTATAGGAGGCAGCGTACATTTATCCAATCAACAGGATTTTATAAAACGAAAACAAATACGCATAACGTACCAGCAGGCAAGCTTCAGCTCGCTATTACCTATTGCATCTATACGCGCAGGCGATTCAACAAAACAATTATTTATTTCTGCGTATTATAAACAGGCACAAAATAATATAGCTTATTTCACTAATGCTGAAAAAAAACGGATTGATCACGCTGCACAAAATCAAAAAGGAGTCTATGTCGATTATAGTTTCAGAATAAAAAATCATACACTGAAATACTGGTCATGGTATCAACAGATGAACCGTGATCTGCCGGGTACAACATCAGCGCTTTATTCAGATGCGACGCAATACGACCGTAACTGGAAACAGGGGATTCAATGGACATACGCGAAGAAACGCAACGTGATACAAGGCAGGTTAGGGTATCAGGAAGATAAAATGAATTATGAATCAGACACATCAAATATCCATTCTATTATATCAAGCAGAATTATTCAGGCAGAGCTGGAATACCGCTATCAGCTTAATACGCATGTAAATCTGTTAGCGGGTTCTCAGCTGATTCTTCAGGAAGGGATGTCGGATAATTTTGTTACATCATCTGTTCATCAAAATAAATATGCCGTATTTATTTCTTCATCAATTCGTTTTCTTACTAATAAACTAATTTTCCTGCCGTCTGTTCGCCAGGAGTGGTGCAATACCTGGGTGCCATTCACGCCATCGCTAGGTATAAATTATTTTATTTTTCCGACGTTAAAGCTTCATGGCTTAGCCGGTTATAATTACCGCATTCCCTCCTTGAATGATTTGTATTGGAATCCGGGAGGAAACAACTCGTTAAAACCTGAACACGGCTGGGGATATGAAGGAGGGCTTACAATTGAAAAAAAATACCATGCATTTGAAATCTATCAGGATGTTACGGGATATACACGAACCATTTCAGACTGGATTTTGTGGACACCCAATAACGGTATCTGGATGCCGGACAACATTCAACGCGTATGGTCAAGAGGGCTTGAATTGGAATCAGGTATAAAAATTCATTCCAGCAGATATTCATTTCATATACGTAATTCTTTTGCCTATACAAAATCCACCAATGAGTCTGATCTGCAAAGCACAGATCAGCGCTTAGGCAAACAACTGATCTATGTACCTTACTATAAGAACTCCTTGTCAACATCTATAGCTACCAGACGCGTTGAAGCCGGAATGATTTACAACTACACTTCCTGGAGTTTCATTACCTCAGATAATTCAGATTATTTAAACCCATATCATTTATTTGATGTTTTTTCAAACATTACACTTGATTTAAAAAAAGCAAAATCAATACTCACACTAAGTGCACGCATCAACAATCTCTTTAATACAAACTATAAGGTTGTGTCAAGCAGGCCTATGCCGATGCGCAATTATCAATTAACAATTTCTTATACATTCAATTAATACACATATGAAAAAACTGTTTACGAGTTTATTATTGTTAACACAATCTGTTGTGGGATTCACACAGATAACATCAACATTTGAGAGCTTGCCGCTTGATCAGACAGGATACTGGATAGGAGCAGATAAGTCTGGCGGTTTTACAGATGGCAACGCTTATTTTAAAAATAATTATTCCACAGAATATGGAGATGGTTACTGGGAAGGTGGCTTTGCTTATTCTAATCACACAGATGTAACAACAGCTGGGTTTACAAATCAATACAGTGTTTATACAGGCAGTGGTGTTGGCCATTCAGGTAAATTTGCAATCGGAAAAGATCAGGCAATTGTGCAGTTAAAAAATGAAGCAAAAAAATCTCCGGTAACAGGTTTTTATGTAGCTAATACTACTTATGCTGTATTAGATATGAAAAATGGTACACCAACTATTTCTAAAAAATTTGGAGGCGCATCAGGAAATGACCCGGATTATTTTCAATTAGCAATTACTGGTTTCAGAAACAATGCTGTTATTTCAGATACAGTAAAAATTAAATTAGCCGATTATACTTTTACTGATAATGCAAAAGATTATATTTTAGACAGATGGAAATGGGTAGATCTAAGACCATTGGGTGTTGTAGATAGCTTAATCTTTCTTTTAACCTCATCTGACAATGGTAATTTTGGAATGAACACTCCAAACTATTTTGCAATAGATCATTTCAATGAACCGCTTTATGATGTAGCAGTTGCAGATGGCAGTACCCAGGCTTTATCTAAAGATGATCTATTATTTAAATCATGGGCAAATGCAGCTGCTGTAACAAGAGGTTATCAGGATATTGCAGTAGGTGGGGCATTGGCCAATGTAGGAACAGATGATAAAGCAACGTTAAAAGCTGACGGATCAGTCGTATCATTAGGAGATAATGGCGTAGCAATTCTTGAATTTCAATATCCGGTGATGAACGGTGCAGGCCCTGATTTTGCTGTGTTTGAAAATGGATTTAACAACTTCAGCGGTCCGGGACAATTTCTTGAATTAGCATTTGTTGAAGTAAGTTCAGATGGTATAAATTATGTGCGTTTTCCTACCGTTTCAAAAACAAATTCACTTACTCAGATTGGTAGTTTTGGATATACAGATGCTGCATTATTGCACAACCTGGCAGGGAAATATGTGTCAGGATATGGTACACCATTTGATCTGGATGAATTAAAAAATAATACGCTCATAGATGTAAACAATATTACACATGTAAAAATTATTGATGTAATCGGATCAGTTAATTCAGGCATTGCAACAAAAGATTCATTAGGTAACCCGGTAAATGATCCATACCCAACAGCTTTTGGTTCTGGTGGATTTGATCTGGATGCAGTAGGTGTAATTAATCAGAATGCACTTTCAACATCTGTAAAAAACACATCCGTGCAAATAATTCAGGTATATCCAAACCCATCTTCAAATACATTTAATATATCTTTATTAAACCAATCGTACGTTGGTGAACAATTAACTATTTTTGATTCTAATGGTATACTAATGGCAGATCAGATTGTTTCAGGAAAAGACATCATTGACGCATCTTCATGGAACAATGGCATCTACTATATCCGTGTAGGAAATACAACGCAAAAAATTATTAAAATAGACTGATGAATCGGATTCTTTCATTTATAGCATTCATTTTACTTATTAGTTCATGTAAACCACCGGTAAGGGAATCAGATCCCTTACCGGATTTGCTTAATACGGGCATATACATTGTAAACGAAGGTAATTTTATGTCGGGCAACGGAAGTGTAAGCTTTTATGATTCATCGACCAACACCGTTACACAGGATCTGTTTTATTTAAAGAATAATAAACAGGCCGGCGACGTATGTCAGTCTCTATCGTATTATAATAATGAATTTTATCTGGTCGTAAATAATTCAGGAAAAATTGAAATCGTAGACAACGACTTTGTTAATACAAAAACAATATCTGGTTTTACATCACCCAGATACATCAGCTTTTCTGCAAACAACAAAGGATATGTTTCAGATCTGTATGGAAAAGGAATCTCCGTTGTAGATACACGCACGCACACAATCAATAAAAAAATCACCATCAATTACTGGACCGAAGAATTGCTTATTTTCCGTGATACGCTTTATGTAACCAGCCCCAACAGCAGATATCTGTATTTGATAGATACACATACAGATGTGTTAAAAGATAGTGTGGATATAGGCTTTGGAAGTTCATCTATTGCGGTAGATGATAACAACAAGATCTGGATCTTATGCAGTGGAAATAAGTCGCTTTCAATCTTTCCTTCTATATGTTGCCTGGATCCAATAAACAGGGAAGTGGTACGAAACATTTCCGGTGTAAATTATGACAGCTATGCATCTAAGCTAAATTATAATAAAGTCGATAAACACATGTATTGGATAGAAGGGGATATTTATAAATTAGCTACCAATACTTCTGCATCAGTAAAAGAAAAAGTAATAGACGCTGCAGGTAAAAACTTTTATGGATTAGGCATCAGGCAGCAAAACGGTGATGTTGTTGTAAGCGACGCGGGTGATTTTTCCCAGCGATCTACCATCTATATATATACAAATGCCGGCATCGAACGTACGCACTTCAATGCCGGCATTATCAGCGGCGGTTTTTTTATTAAATAAGCACTAGAATACAAAACCTAATCTAAACCCTGCTTTAGGGACAACACCGCTGTAATCCTGAGACTCCAGAATCCAGAAACGTTCATCCGTATATGTTGCCGGACTGTTATTGTCAGAACTTTTAACACCACCGCCAACAAACATATCCATTACAAAAGAATTTTTTATAACTACCTGATAACCGAAAACTGCACCGAATTCACCCGTTGTGATTGAATACTTCATTTGTGAAGGCGGCATACTTGTATATTGACTGGTAATAGGATCATATGTACTTGTCCCGTCTCTATTTATTACAAAATCATTTTTAGAGTATTTATAATAAGGACCTGCATACAAACCGCTCATATGTGAACGTCCACGCAAAAAGTAATATTTTAACATACCTTCAACAAGTCCGCCTGAAGCTTTATCTTTGTCTTTATATGCTGTACCATTATAATTTGTGTCATAGTTTTTCTGTGCAGATAATAATCCACCGGTAATCTGCAAAGAAATGCCTGAAGCAATGTATCTTTCGTAAGACAACATAAATGTTGAAACAAAAAAACCTTGAGGAGTGAATTTAAAGCAGTTCTTTTTTGCTTGAAGCTCATCATCAAATTGTGCCTGAGCTTTATAAGCGGAAATAATGAGTAAACTGCTTAAAACGATAGTTTTTAAAAATCGGCTGATTAAGAACATATGCATATGTATTTAGTTTAGATAAATATCCTTAAATTTAACTAAATAATCTATACATAAATATGCTTAAAATTTATACATAAACCATCTTTTATAGCATATGTCTGATAACTGCTATTGAAATCCATCTGCTCTAAAAGCATTTTACTAAAAACCTTTAAGATGTATGCATAGATATTTACAAAGATATTCTATGTAATGATGTTTCAATTAACATGTAAATTACTAATTGTTCATTCACCAATAAAGTAGGCTTTAACAAAATATTCTTTATTTCTTTTAATATACGATGTTTCCTAAATTATCTGAATCCTTCTATCTACGGGAAAACGTACAGCTGATCAGTAAGGAGCTGCTAGGAAAAGTACTCGTAACGTATATTGATGGAAAATATACTGCAGGTATAATTACTGAAACAGAAGCCTATCAGGCCCCGGAAGATAAAGCATCGCATGCATTCAACAACAGACGTACAACACGTACAGAAGTATTTTATAACAAAGGCGGAATCGGATATGTGTACCTTTGTTACGGCATACATCATTTATTCAATGTTGTTACAAATAACGAAAATATACCCCATGCAATTTTAATCCGCTCGGTAGAACCGCTGGAAGGTGTTGATATAATGATGCAGCGTAGGAATAAAAAGAAACTGGACAAAACACTTACTGCCGGCCCCGGTGCATTATCACAGGCATTAGGTATTACCAGGCTACACAATAAAATTCCGTTATCCGCAAATACGGTCTGGATAGAAGACCGGAACATCCCGGTTGAATCAATTGTATCAACAACACGCGTAGGAATTGATTATGCACAGGAATATAAAGACAAACCATGGCGTTATTATATTGCAGGCAACAAATGGATCAGTAGGGGTTAATCGCATTAACCCGTAGGAGCAATAGGATTAACCCGTAGGGGGCAATAGCATTGCCCCGTAACATTGATCCATAGCATTGAACCGTAATAAACCAACAGCATTCGTTCCATAAACCAACAATCGTATTAACCCTGTAACAAATTCAACAAATCACATTATTATATTGAATCAAATACAACATATATCTATGAAATTCATTCAAAAAATCAGCTGTGTTTTATTACTTCTCTGTACGCTGAACGTACAGGCACAGCAGGGAAACAGCTGTCCGGAAGATCTGTTCCCGTTTTACGACAAAGAAAAAAAAGCATGGGGATATGCAGATGTAATGGGAATGATGGTTATAGAACCCATCTTTACCAAAGTATCACCTTACAGCAGCAACAAAGCTATTGTTCAAAAAGGTAATTTATGTGGCGTACTTGACTGCAATGGTAATCTTGTTGTGCCTGTACAATATGAAAAGATTTTAAACTTCCGCTACAACAAAGCATGGGCATCCAAAGGTGGTATGTGGGGTTTAATCGATGACAAAGGAAGAAATGTATTGGCACATCAGTTCACAGATATGTATGCCATTCATGGTACAGAACTTACCTGGGTAAAAAAAGATGGGCTATGGGGTTTGTTTGATGAAGACAATACCAAATACATCATTGTACCGCAATACACCGTTGCACAGGTACTTTCTCCCAACTGTTCATTGATACAGAAGAACGGCAAACTCGGTGTTGTAAACCATGTGAACGGCGGCTTCCTGTTAGAGCCTAATATTGAAAACGTAAAAAAGATTTCACCGCGTGATATTATTTTTAATCAGGATGGCAAATGGGGGATTTTTAACAACATTGGAAAAGTAACGCTGAATCCTACCTACGATTCGCTGGATGTATTCAGAACAAATACACTGATTGCTAAATTAAACAATCAGTACGGCTTGCTCGATCTGGCAGGCGGCATATTGTTGCCGGTTGAATATCAATTTATCGCCCCGTATCAGAGCGGCTTCTATCGCATCAAAAAAAATAATGTATACGGATTTGCTTCTGTTAAAGGAAAAGTTTTCATTAAACCCAAATATGTTGATGCGGCTGATTTTTCTAATGGCACAGCCATTGTAAAAGAAAAAAATCTGTATGGCATCATTGATCTGAAAGATTCATTTGTTGTTAAACCTATTTATACAACAATATTTCCATCTGCATATAATGAATATTATGTTGGCAAAGAACCTGACCAGGCGGATGAGAAAAGTACACCGCAGCTGGATCTGATTGTACCACTTACATCTTCTGTTTTTTATGTAAAGACTTTTCAGCAGGTAAGTCTAAGCGATTCCATTTCAGCTATACGAATCAAACAGAAAAACAAATGGTATTACTATAACGGTAAAGCACAGAACCTGAAATTTGATATTGGTTTTGATGTTGCGGAACCATTTTCAAATGGCATGGCAACGATCAGGCAAGGAAACAATACAGGTATTATAAATCATGCAGGCAACTATATTCTGGAACCGAATTATTCATCTGTTGAAATAGCGAAGCTTGGAATTAAAACATATTATATCGTAACCGAAAACAACCTGAAAGTCTTGCTGGACAACACTGGTAAACGTGTGCTTCCTTCGGCATACCAGGAAATTATACTTCAGGCTCCGAATCATATTAAAGTGAAAAAAGATAATCTGTGGTCATTGATGCGTCTTGATGGTACGATGATTTCTACGGAATTCTATACATTCATGGATCCGTCAAATGTAATGCCTGTGCCTGTGATGCGTTCAAAAAAATGGTGTTTGCTGAATCAGGATGGGATTGAAACAAAATTGATAAAAGCTGTATCAATCAAACAGGATAAAGCCAACGCAAGCGTATACATTGTTGATACCGGCAAAGCAACGTATGCCATAAACAAAATGGGAGAGAAGCTGCAATAATTTCAAACTGCTTTATATAATATAAAACGGTTTATTAAGCAGCACATTCATTTATAGATATTTAAATAGATATTCGGAAAAATTCGTACTTTTGAATTACAGATAAATAGTATTCTATAATAATAAATAGTATGACAACAGGAGAAATTCACACCGATAAAGGTGTTATGAAAGTAGAACTATATGATCAGGATACACCTATAGCGGTAGCTAACTTTGTTAAACTTGCGAAAAGCGGATTTTACGATGGCTTAAATTTTCACCGTGTAGTTCCTGATTTTGTGATTCAGGCTGGTTGCCCGAATGGTACTGGCAGCGGCGGGCCGGGATATACCATTAAATGTGAAACAAAGAACCCGAGCCAGTATCACGACCGCGGTATATTATCTATGGCACACAGAGGAAAAGATACAGGTGGTTCACAATTCTTTATTTGCCACAACCGTAAAAGAACAGCCGGGCTGGATGGTTTACATACCTGCTTTGGTAAAGTAACCAAAGGTCTTGAAATTGTGGATCTGATCAGAGAAGGTGATAAAATCCAGAAGATCGTGATCAACTGATTCATTCATATATACCAAAATAAAAATCCCTGTTCAATTATTGAAGCAGGGATTTTTTTATGCATTACTGATGTCTGAAAATACAATCGATTGGCTATTTTAAGACAAGACAGGAGAAGGCAACAAGTAAGGTTTAGCTACGTTTATCCCATGGTTATCCCACCGTTGTACCATGTCTTCACCATATATGTCTCATAAAATTCCTATGTCAATGACAGGGTGATTATAAACAGTACCTGAAGCCAAATCAGAAAGGCAGAATAATCTACGAAAGGAAACAACAAAATACTCATTAACAATCACTTAATATCTATAAAATGTCTCTGTGGATAATCCACGCTTTACGCGTCACAGATTTTTTGTAAATTGTTCCTGCGACTAAAATAACACACCGATTCTACATGGCAGCTGAGAAACCAATATATACCGAAGACAGTATCCGTTCACTCGATTGGAAAGAACACATCCGGTTACGTCCGGGTATGTATATCGGGAAACTGGGTGATGGTTCTGCTCAGGATGACGGTATCTATGTTCTTGTTAAAGAGATTATAGATAACTCCATCGATGAACACATGATGGGGAACGGGAAGCAGATCGACATCGTAATTACGGATAAAAAAGTAGAGGTACGCGATTATGGACGCGGAATTCCTTTGGGAAAAGTGATCGATTGTGTATCCAAGATTAATACCGGTGGTAAATATGATAGTGGTGCTTTCCAGAAATCCGTTGGTTTAAATGGTGTCGGTACCAAAGCCGTAAATGCGCTTTCAGCTTATTTTAAAGTTCAGTCCATCCGCGACGGCAAAACTAAAGTTGCAGAATTTGAAAAAGGTGAATTAGTAAAAGATCATAAAGAAACATCAACGACCGAAAAAAACGGTACGATGATTACGTTCACACCTGACAATACAATTTTTAAAAATTTTTATTTCATTCCGGAGTTCCTGGAAGAACAATTGTGGAACTACGCGTTCTTAAATGCAGGGTTAACAATAAATTATAACGGAAAAAAATATTATTCTGAAAATGGTTTGCTGGATCTGTTAAAACGTAAAGCAGATGTGGAATCTATCCGTTACCCATTCATTCATCTGAAAGGAAATGATATTGAAATCTGTTTAACACACGGAGAACAATACGGAGAAGAATATTACTCCTTCGTAAATGGCCAGTACACAACACAGGGAGGAACGCATTTAGCAGCCTTTAGAGAAGCCGTTGTTAAAACGGTTAGAGAATACTACAAAAAAGATTTTGACGCGTCAGACGTGCGCTCATCCATTATAGGCGCTATTGCAATCCGCGTACAGGAGCCGGTATTCGAATCGCAGACGAAAACAAAGCTCGGTTCTCAGAACGTTGCACACGAAGGACCTACGGTTCGTAACTTTGTTAACGATTTTGTAAAACGTGAACTGGATAATTACCTGCACCAGAATTCTACAGCAGCCGATGCCTTATTAAAAAGAATTTTACAATCTGAACGCGAGCGTAAGGACATTGCAGGTATTAAAAAGCTTGCAAATGACCGTGCTAAAAAAGCAAATCTGCATAATAAAAAATTACGTGATTGCCGTTTCCATTTAGACGATGAAAAATCGGATAAACGTTATGAATCTACCCTGTTTATTACCGAAGGGGATTCTGCCAGCGGATCAATTACAAAATCGCGTAAAGTAGAAACACAGGCCGTATTCAGCTTACGCGGTAAACCATTAAACTGTTTCGGACTTACTAAAAAGATCGTTTACGAAAACGAAGAATTCAATCTGCTTCAGCATGCCTTGAATATTGAAGACGGACTTGAGGGATTACGATATAAAAACGTTGTGATCGCTACCGATGCCGATGTAGATGGTATGCACATCCGTTTGTTATTGATGACGTTCTTCCTGCAATTCTTTCCGGATCTGGTTCGTAACGGACACTTATTTATTTTAGATACACCTTTATTCAGGGTCCGGAATAAAAAAGAAACGATCTACTGCTACAGCGAAGAAGAAAAACAAAAAGCAATGGCTAAGTTGGGTGTAAAGCCAGAGATCACCCGATTTAAGGGGTTAGGAGAAATTTCACCCGATGAGTTTGGCCACTTTATCGGAGAGAACATTCGCCTTGACCCGATTATTTTAACCAAAGAAATTACAATACCTAAATTACTTTCTTACTACATGGGTAAAAACACCCCGGAACGTCAGCAGTTCATTATCGAAAATCTTAAACTTGAAAAAGATGCACCGGTAGTAGATGAAGAAAAAGTATCGGCAGAAGTAGTCGAATAACAGAAAAATAAAGATCAAAAAGCACACCTGAATTTTTCTGCGTGTGCTTTTTTGTTTTATATTTAATTATTCTTTTTCCAAACAGTTTCTTTTTGAATTCTCCAAATAGATTGTTCTTTTTATTCTTCAATACAATATGATACGAACTAAAAGCAAAAAAGAATATCATACATTGCTGTTTTCATTTTCCATGATTATAGCGTTAATGATTTGCAGTTTGGTTTTCAATGAACTTACAGAATCCAATATCATTGAAGTAGATGCCGGCTCTTATGTTATCAGCGCCATTATTGGACTTGTAACCATTTATATTTCAAAATTAAAAGACAGACCAAAAGATGAGGATCACCCGCTGGGTTTTTCAGGTTATGTACCAATCTTAAATCTGATCCGCAGCTTCATGATCATTTTAATATGTATCAAAGCAATCGGTGAATCGCTCGGCAGCATATACAGCGGACCTCCGGAAACAGACCACAAAATCATGTTCAGCTATGCATTGATCACCTCTGTATTTAATATGATTGCTTTTTTTATTATAAGCCATAAAGGAAAACAACTCGATTCTGCATTATTGAAAACCGATGCACTGGAATGGAAAACAGATATTGCGTTTAATATATCCATTATCCTGGCTATTGTCTTATCATACGGGCTTACGTTTACTTCATTTAAAGAATATGGGAATTACATAGATCCGGTATTTTGTATTGTTTTTTCAATCGCTATGGCATATTCACCGGTTATGTTATTCTCTGAAAATGTAAAACTCCTGTCTGTATCATCTATTGATAAAGAGCTGCAGCAACAGGTTATTCGTGCATTTAAAGAGAAACTGTCTATTCTTGAACAATATCAGGCAAAGTTTACCGTGCTGCATATAGGAGGGGTCTTATGGGTAAATATTGAACTGGAAGTACCGGTAACGAGCCAGGATATCACACGCGATTATCTCATCATTAAAACTACAGGCGAAGGAATACTGAATCAGATCACTCCAGACAATAAAATTTCCTTTTTGATAAACCGCATCAAAGAATAACTACTTATTTTATTTATTATAGTACGAATGGTATAATAGTCTTTTTAGTAAAATGAAATTGAATATAACCGACTTGAATAGCTATTTAATTAACTGAAATTCAATATTTTAAATAATTTCTAATATTTAATTTGAAATATTTTTACGAGGTATACAATATTTTTTAATATCGTTCGACTATCCTAATAGAAGGAATTCAAAATACAAAATGGCAAATAGTCAGGAAGCACACATAGAACAGGTTTTTAAAAACCAACGCGGAGGCCTGTTAGGTTTTATCCGCAAGCGTGTATCCCGGCTGGAAGACGCAGAAGATATTCTGCAGGATGTATTCTTTCAATTTGTTTCTGCTTATGATAGCATTGAATCAATTGATAAAGTTAGTTCATGGTTATTTTCTGTTGCGCGTAACAAAATAACCGATCGCTATCGGAAGAAGAAGCCTGAAGCATGGTCTGATCTGGGATTTCAGGGGAAAAATGAAGATTCGGAAATGTTGATGCTGGAAGATATTCTTCCGGATTTTAAAAATACTCCGGAAGATGTTTATGCACGCAACGTAATCTGGGAAGCAATAGAGGTAGCCATGGCTGAAATGCCGGCAGAACAAAGACAGGTAATGTTATTACATGAATTTGAAGATAAGTCGTTTAAAGAAATAAGTGAAATTACAGGTGTTAGTGTAAATACACTGCTGTCAAGAAAACGGTATGCAATCTTAACACTTAGAAAAAAATTACAGGAATTGTATGATGAATTATAGCATCACAGAAATTCTAACAAATATCTGATTAACCAATTAACCTTATTAAGTCATGAAAAATAAAATCATCATCATCGCAAAAATAATCATTGGTGTGCCTTTAGTAATATTTGCTTTAGGATATATTACCATGCATTTGTGGAACTGGCTTGTGCCAACCTTGTTCAACGGTCCTGTAATTAATCTGTGGCAAACGTTTGGTATCGTTTTATTATCTAAAATTCTCTTCGGCGGATTTAAAGGCAAAGGCGGCGGATGTTGCTGCGGCAACCACCGTGATCCGCGCCAAGCATGGAAAGAACATATGAAAGCAAAGTGGGACAATCTTTCAACGGAAGAACGTACCAGTTTAAAAGATAAATTCTTTAATAAATGTGCACCAAGATTTACAAATTCAACCGATTCTGAAGATTCACTTAAATAAGTAAATAACATGGAATTATTTTTGATCAATTATCAACTGAAAATTGCTGTTAAAAATAACGGTGAATTTTCAAACGAATACGATATCCGGACAGAATCAATGACCAATACAAGTAATTTCCTGCCGGAAATACTGACAGACATTTATGAAAAGCATCGCCATGAATGGCTTATGGCAGTGGAGATACAGGATGTTACGCTTATTGAAACCATCGATGTGGAACAACATGAATTAGTACATGTTTAAAATCAATACAACAAACAAAAAAGGCTGCATACATTGTATGACAGCCTCTTTTGTTTGTGCATGTCAGATAAACTATTCTTTATGCTTTAAATTTAAAGGAACATAAAGCAAAATATTGAGCTGCATTAAATTGTCTTTCTTTTTCCTGTTTCCCCAATGTGAAATATTATCTATGTAATCCGTCATGGGGTTTAAAAAACCAACATCCATTCCGATCCCATACCCGTTCGGTAAGTGATAAGCCACGCCAATCCTGACCGGAAGCATAATAGTAATGTTGGAATATTCTTCTCCTTTTGCACGTGTTGTAAATTGATTTGAATACGAATCATTAAATTGGTCTTTAGGATTGTACCGCAGAATCGAAATACCCGGACTGAAATAAAGCGTATACAACTCTTTTTTTATAATATTAATGCGCAACTCATAGCCTACACTAAATAAAGATGTTTTGAAATACTTATTTGGAGTTGTCTGCACAGTCGATTCATATACATAGGAAGGATTATTTCCGCGTACACCACCTGCCATTAAATGGATAAATCCATTGATGCGTTTTTTCTTATTGAATAAAATACCTGCATGAAACGTGCCGCCCCAACTTTCATAAGACTGCGAAAGATCGCCGCGATAGGAGGTACCGCCTATACCAGTAAGTACGAATACCCGTCTATCCTCAATATTCTGAGCATATATCACAGTGTTTAAAAATACAAATAGAACAATTAAAAGCACATAGCGCATATCTGCATACTTATTTTTCATGAAATATGACGTTCATTTTGTTTTAATTTCCTTCATGATGTCTTCTAAAATATCTACCTGAATTTCCTGAATCTCAAGCAAACGTCTGTTCTGATGAATCATTAAATGATCCAGTTTTTCATGAAGCAATTTAATTTCCAGTTCAGCTTTGAGGTTTATTTTGTATTCATATTCATTCCGGATACGATCTTTCTGCTCCCGTCTGTTTTGACTCATCATAATGATAGGTGCCTGAATAGCAGCAAGGCAGGATAAAAGTAAATTCAATAAAATAAACGGATACGGATCAAAAGCAGTTTGTGCCAACCAGAAAATATTGATCAGCATCCATACAATCAGGAAGGAGAAGAAGGAAATTATAAATGTCCAGCTGCCACCAAACTCGGCGATGGAATCTGCCACACGTTGTCCAAAGGTCAGGCTATCATTGAGGTCAGGCTCAATGTTATCTGAAAGAATCTGATTGTGCGTGATTGATTCTACTACTTCATTCTCGAGGCTTGAAAGTTCTCTGTTCTCTTTGTTAATGATGCCTTCCAGATATGTTTTACGGTATTTATCCAGCACATCAAGCGAAATATAAGAGCTGGGAGTGAGATCCGGATAATCTTTCTGAATCAACTCAAATAAGGAAGGACGGATAAAATCAGCCTTGTGGCAATTACTTTTATCAAATTCTTTTTTTGTAATATGACACGTTACTTTTTCCATACAGATATCAATGATTACAGGTGAAATCTATTCTTTAAATAAGGCAAAAAAAAACCGGTATAAAACCGGTTTTAAATTATTTAATTTTTGAGAAATCAAATGTCTCAAGGAATGCTGTCGTAAACTTCCCGGACCTGAACTGAGGGTCGTCCATCATCGTAATATGGAATGGAATAGTTGTTTTTACACCTTCAATAACAAACTCCTGTAAGGCACGTTTCATGCGGTCACACGCTTCATCACGCGTAGCCGCGTTAACGATCAGCTTAGCAATCATAGAATCGTAATTAGGAGGTATTGTATAACCTGTATAACAGTGGCTGTCTACACGTACACCAAAACCGCTCGGCATATGGAAGTTCGTGATCTTGCCCGGAGAAGGACGGAAACCGTTTGCAGCGTCTTCCGCATTTATTCTGCATTCAATAGAATGACGTAACGGTAAGTAGTTTTTCTTTTCAAGCTTTTCGCCTGCTGCCACTCGGATCTGCATTTTAACAAGATCCACACCAGTTACTTCTTCGGTAATGGTATGTTCAACCTGAATACGGGTATTCATTTCCATGAAATAGAAATCACCGTGTTTGTCTACCAGGAATTCAATGGTACCGGCACCTTCATACTTAATAGATTTTGCACCTTTTACAGCAGCTTCACCCATTTTAGTACGCAAGCGTTCTGTAATGATCGGAGAAGGAGTTTCTTCAATCAGTTTCTGGTGACGTCTCTGAATAGAACAATCTCTTTCAGATAAGTGAACAACCGTTCCGAATTTATCGCCTAATAACTGAACTTCTATATGGCGTGGTTCTTCGATGAATTTTTCTAAATACAAACCATCGTTACCAAAAGAAGCGCCAGCTTCCTGTTTCGCATCAACCCATGCTTTTTCAAATTCACGGTCGCTGCGGATAATACGCATACCTCTGCCACCACCGCCAGCCGTAGCTTTCAGGATCACAGGGTACTTTACTTTATTCGCTAATTTGATACCTTCTTCGATTGAACCCAACAAACCATCCGAACCGGGAATACATGGCACACCGGCTTTTTTCATGGTATCTTTTGCAGAAGCTTTATCGCCCATAGAATTAATCATTGCTGCACTTGCACCAATAAATTTAATTCCATAGTCTTCACACACCTGAGAGAATTTTGCATTTTCAGACAAGAACCCATAACCAGGGTGAATAGCATCTGCATTTGTAATTTCAGCAGCTGCAATAATATTTGGTATGCTCAGGTACGATTGATTCGAAGGAGCAGGTCCTATACAAACCGCTTCATCAGCAAAACGTACATGTAAACTTTCTTTATCTGCAACAGAGTATACAGCAACCGTTTTTATTCCAAGCTCTTTACAAGCACGGATTACACGTAATGCAATTTCTCCCCTGTTAGCAATTAATATTTTCTTAAACATATATATATCCCGTAAATGAACTATTCAACAATTAATTACTTAGGTTCAACTAAGAATAATGGTTGATCGTATTCAACTGGAGTAGCGTTTTCAACTAATATTTTAACAATTTTACCTGAAATTTCAGATTCAATTTCATTAAATAATTTCATTGCTTCAATGATACAAACTGGCTTGCCAGCTTCGATGACATCCCCAACATTTACAAAAGAAGGAGTTTCAGGACTAGAAGAACGGTAGAATGTTCCGATCATCGGTGATTTAATTGTAATCAGATTTGATGATTCAGCAGCAGGAGCAGAGACTTTTGTCTCAGCAGCAGCAGGAGTGGCAACTGGTGCTTGAGTAGCAGGTAATTGTTGGATTGGTGCTACCTGAGGTAATGCAGGCATTATGATATCCGAAGCTTTAACAGCAGAGTTCGGATATTTTTTAACGTTTATTTTAAATTGTTCTGTTTCAATATTTACTTCCGCTAAACCTGAGCTAGCAATAAAGTCAATCAATTCCTGAATTTCCTTTGGTTTCATCAGTCTTTAAATTTTAATAACCGTTTTAATGCGTTAACGTGTAACGATACTATTTAATAAATTTCAATAAACAAATAGCTAAATTTATTTTGGGTCGTAACCCCATTTCAAATAAACAGATCCCCAGGTAAAGCCACCGCCAAACGCTGCCAATACCAAATTATCTCCTTTTTTAAGTTGTTTTTCGTAATCCCAAAGCACAAGCGGGATAGTAGCACTTGTTGTATTGCCATAACGCTCAATATTGATCATAACCTTTTCAGGTCCAACATTCATGCGCTCTGCAGTTGCATTAATGATTCGTTTGTTTGCCTGGTGAGGTACTAACCATTGTACATTATCGCCGGTTAATTGATTACGCTCCATGATTTCAGCTGCCACATCTGACATATTTTTAACAGCAAATTTGAATACTGTTGCACCTTCCTGATGTGCAAAGTGCTCGCTGTTCATAACTGTTTCTAGAGATGCAGGATGGCGACTGCCGCCGCCTTTCATAATCAGATATTGCGCTCCGGAACCATCTGTTTTTAAAACACTATCAACAACACCAAATCCGTCGTTGTTAGGTTCCAGCAAAACGGCACCAGCACCATCACCAAATAAAATACATGTATTGCGATCTTTGTAGTTAACAATGGCAGACATTTTATCTGCACCTACTACAATAACTTTTTTAAATTTGCCGCTCTCAATATATTGAGAACCTGTTACCAATCCGAATAAAAAACCCGAGCAGGCTGCATTCATATCATAGCTGAATGCATTTTTCAGTCCGCACATATCCGATACTAAATTTCCTGTAGCAGGAAATACATAGTCCGGAGTGGTTGTACAGCAAATTAATAAATCGATTTCAGAAGGGTCTGTATTTGTTTTCGCAAGGAGATCGTTAACTGCTTTCTCAGCCATGTGAGAAGTACCTAATCCTTCGCCCTTTAAAATGCGACGTTCTTTAATCCCGGTTCTGGAAAGAATCCACTCATCAGATGTTTCAACAAGTTGTTCTAATTCCTGGTTTGTTAATATATAATCCGGTACATAACCTGCAATACCGGTAATACATGCCTTTACATTGCCCATCTTCTAGTTGTTGAGATTAGCTGTATGCGTTTTTAATTTTTTCAGAGATTTTGGCTTGTGTTAACTGGTACGCCTGATGCATCATATTCTTGATTGCCTTCGGGGAAGAAATTCCATGACCAATGATTACATTTCCATTAACTCCTAAAATCGGACTACCGCCAACTTCTTCATAATTGAACATATTGAAGAATGTATCATCGTATCCACGCTTAGAAACTAAATCATAAAACGTTTCACCCATTTTCAGGATGATATTGCCTGTATAACCGTCGCAAACAATAACGTCTGCTTTGTTATTAAATAAATCCCGTCCTTCAATGTTTCCAATGAAATTAATAGAATCCAGCTCCTTAATTAACTGATGTGCAGCTAATGTCAGAATGGTTCCTTTTTCTTCTTCTTCACCAAGATTCATTAAACCCACTTTCGGATTTTCAATTCCAAATACATATTTCGTATATAAAGAACCGATAACCGCAAACTGAGCAAGCATTTCTGGCTTACAATCTGCGTTAGCACCAACATCTATTACAACAGCAAAACGTCCTGATTCTTGAGGCATAAAGCCAGCAATCCCAGGACGAAGAATACCTTCAATAGGTTTGATACTAAACATAGACCCTACAAGCATAGCTCCCGTATTTCCTGCACTACAAAAAGCATCAACTTCTTTTTGCTTCAGCAGGTGGAACCCGACAGCGATACTGGAATTAGGTTTTTGAGAAAAGGCTTTTGTTGGATGCTCGGCCATGCCAATTACCTCATCAGCATGAACAATTTGTATTCTGCTCTTGTTACCCTCAAGCGTAGACAAATGTTCACGGATTAGCTGTTCCTTGCCGATCAGAATAATTTCTGCGTCGGCAGGAAGAGAGTCAGAGGCAAGGATGGCACCCTCAATGATAGCCTTGGGAGCAAAATCTCCTCCCATCGCATCTAGTGCTAACCTCATCAGCTTATACTGCTAAGGCTTTTTCGATTGCCAATTTACCTCTGTAGTGTCCGCACTCCGGACAAACTATATGAAGCAGGACAGGTGCGCTACAATTAGAGCATTCAACAAACTGAGAAGCAACCGCTTTGTAGTGAGTTCTTCTCTTGTCTCTCCTTGTTTTGGAAATTTTGCGTTTAGGATGAGCCATTTCTTTATTACTAGTTTAACTTACTTTTATCTTTTAAACTCTTTAGTGCCAGCCACCTCGGATCAATTAAATCTTCAGTAGGTGATTCACTCTTTTCTTCATTTTCCGTTTCTGTAGAATAAATCAATAATGTTTCTGATGTATCATTATCGACTTCTTCTTCCTGAAAACGGGGATGAAGTTTTTTTATGGGTACTTCTAAATTAATAAACTCATAAATATACTGAGCGATATTAATTTTGATGGTTTCTCTTTTAATGCCAATAATCTCTTCTGTTATTTCGCCTTCTTCTTCAGAATATTTGAATAAAAGAACGTTTTCAGATGAAATAGGTTGCTCAAAGGTATCTAAAGAACGATCACAAACCAATTCAACAACTCCATTTAATATGAAATTCATTCGAATAAGCAGGGGCGTTTTCTCAAATTCTACATCAACCGTTACTGATCCCTTCTGGATCAGACTATCTTCAAATAACGTAAAAAAAGAATCATTAAGCTGGAACTCAAACTTGTGCGGTGTGTGTTCCTTGACATGTGATATCTCAATATCAAAATCTCTTAACCTATTCTTTTGCATATGCTATTTATAGGATGGGGTGCAAAGTTATAATATTCAATTGATTTAAAAAAGGGTTATTCATTCATATTTCCCCTTTATTCATCAATTTTACTTACTTATTTACTAACAAACTGTTTTTTACCAAGTCACAGGCCAAATAAATGGCCGATCTGAAGGACTCTTCAGCCACCAGATTTTTACCTGCCAGATCATATGCTGTTCCATGATCAGGTGAAGTACGGATAAATGGCAAACCACCAGTAAAATTAACGCCTTCATCAAAACACAATGCTTTAAAGGGAGCCAACCCCTGATCGTGATACATGGCTAAAACTCCATCAAACTTGGTATAGTGATGCTGTCCGAAAAAGCCATCTGCCGGGAAAGGGCCAAATATTAATATTCCTTTATCTTTTAATTCTTTAATTACCGGAGAAATTAACGTTTGCTCCTCTGTACCCATCATTCCGTTCTCTCCTGCATGAGGATTTAGTCCTAAAACAGCAATTTTAGGTTTTAAAATACCAAAATCCTTTTTCAAGGAATTATATAACAGGTTTATTTTAGTCAATAAACGTTCGCGGGTTAAATTGGCGGTTATTTGTGCCACAGAAACGTGTGCTGTAGCTAACGCAACCTTCATAGTAGGACTAACCATTACCATAAGGTTATCTTTTACGCCACAGCGTTCTGCCAGATATTCTGTATGGCCTGCAAATGTAAAGCCTTCCTGCTGAATATTCTTTTTATCTATAGGAGCGGTTACAATTGCCTGTATTGAACCGGCAAGCGCATCACTCACGGCTTTTTCCAATGAAAGGAAAGCCGCTTTACCAGACTCGTTGGTAGGTTGACCAGGCGTAACTTCAAAGTCATCTTCCCAGCAAACCAGAAGGTTAATTTTTTTAGGTTGCACTTCCTGTATACTGCGGATTGAATGAAAATTCAGCTCTTCATACAAGCCTAATATTTTCTTATAACGGGCAAGTAATTTATAATTAGCATAAATCACAGGTATACACACTTTTAGTATACGGGAATCTGAAAAAGTTTTAAGGATTAATTCCGGGCCAACGCCATTGAAATCACCTAGGGTGATACCAATAACAGGTCTGTCAAATGTTGGATTTGGTGTCATTTTACCTATTTATTACATTCAAAGGTAATCAAAAGTTATTACACAAGTTCCAAAACTCTTTGAACAATTCAATAATTTGAAAATTTAATCCTTAATCTCTTATATATTTTAGGTTACCTTTATTCGGGAAAAGAGTATTTATATGTATATAATTCATATTACCAATTTATTAGTTTCCCTTATATCTATTTTAATAAAATTCTTCTTTAACAATTCTTGCTCGTTTTGATTAAAGTAGTAGTGTTTGAAAAAAGCCTCTTTCGTCGGAGGCTTTTTTTCTTTTTATATGGGTTTATTTTTTTCTATCACATAAGCAATACACTGGCAAACTATTACACAATTTATGGTTACATGGAAGGAGTTGTGTAACTTCGCAGAAATCTTTGGGTAGGATACATGGAAAAGGTAAAAGCAAAAAAACATTTAGGACAGCATTTTTTGAATGATCAGCAAATCGCACAGGATATTGTTGATGGCCTTACATTGCATGGTTCGTATAAAGAAGTTCTGGAGATAGGGCCGGGTATGGGTGTGCTTACACAATACCTGCTTAAAAATAATTCCTATCATACCAAAGTTGTTGATATCGATGGGGAATCAATCGAATATTTAAAAAAAGTATTTCCTCAGTTAAAGGATGATGTTATTCATGGCGATTTTTTAAAAGCAGATCTTGCCGATTGGTATCCCGATAAATTTGCTATCATAGGAAATTTTCCGTACAATATTTCAACAGAGATTTTATTTAAAGTGCTCGATTACAGAGAACAGATTCCGGAGGTTGTAGGCATGTTTCAGAAAGAAGTTGCCGAACGGTTTGCTGCTAAGAATGGGAATAAAACATACGGCATTACCAGCGTGTTGCTGCAGGCATTTTATGACATAGAATATTTGTTTACCGTACCGGAACATGTTTTCACACCGCCGCCTAAAGTGAAGTCGGGTGTGATTCGCTTAAAGAGAAATAACCGCACACATTTGCCCTGCGATGAAAAAGAATTTTTCAAAGTTGTAAAAGCAGGCTTTAACATGCGGCGTAAGACATTAAGAAATGCGCTCAAATCAATCAACGTGCAAAACATTTCTATGGATTTACCTATCTTTGATAAAAGAGCAGAACAACTATCTGTTCAGGAATTCTTCGATTTAACTAACATGCTTTCCGGAAAATAATAGTTATGGCATTTGAACTGACAGAAGATTTTATCAAGGAACTGCAGGAGCATCTTAGCCTTGCAGAAAACAATGCTGTACTTGAATTAGTAAATGAAATACCCGAGCAGGACTTATCTGCTATTTTATATGAGCTGGAAACAGAAGAATCTGTAGCGCTGTTAAATATTCTGACGACAGAAAAAAGTGCGCAGGTAATTTCAGAATTAGATACAGATATCCGTTTAAAAATTCTCAAACATTATTCTCCGGAACAAATTGCATCTTTCATTCAATTCATTGACTCCGATGATGCTGTGGATTTAATAAACGAATTGTCTGTAAAAACAGGTGAGGAAGTAATTGCATTTATCCAGAATCCGGAGAAAGCCGACCACATTATTGATCTGCTTCATTACGATGAAGATTGTGCCGGCGGCTTAATGGCTAAGGAATTAATAAAGGCAAATTTAAACTGGACAATTGATCGTTGCATTGAAGAGATCCGTGCACAGTCTAAAAATGTCGATAAAGTATTTTCTGTATATGTAGTTGATGACAACATGCGTTTGCTTGGGCTCTTATCACTGAAAAAACTTTTATTGTCAGACGAGCATGCCATCGTTGCTGATATTTATGATCCTACTATAAAGAGTATTGAATCGTATCGCAGTGGTACCGAAGTAGCCGACCTGATGCGTAAATATGATCTGGAAACCATTCCGGTTGTAAATGTGCAAGGCAAGTTATTAGGAAGAATCACCATTGATGATGTTATCGATTTAATTACCGAACAGGCAGATCTTGAAAGACAGATCATGGCCGGTATCTCAAACGATACCGAAGAAGATGATTCCGTTTGGCTGCTTTCCAAAAGCCGTTTGCCCTGGCTGATCGTTGGTATGATCGGAGGGATATTAGGTGCACAATTCATCGGTCTGTTCGAAAACGTGATCCATCAGGTTACGGCCATGGCATTCTTTATTCCGCTTATTACAGCAACAGGCGGTAATGTGGGTATACAGTCATCTTCTATGATTGTTCAGTCTCTGGCAAGAGATTCAACCTATATTGCCATGAATCCGGATCGGTTTATAAAGGGGTTTGTAGTTTCATTGATCAATGGTATCGCTATTTCTTCATTGGTTTTTATATTCAATTTAGTTTTAAAACAGGAAATGGATCTGGCGCTTACTGTTTCAATAGCGCTGTTTTGTGTAGTACTCGTTTCTTCGTTTATGGGTACAATTACTCCTTTGATATTATTTCGGTTTGGCGTAAATCCGGCATTGGCATCCGGTCCGTTTATTACTACAGCCAACGATTTGTTGGGGCTGGGTATATATTTTTCAGTAGCTCATTTATTATATTCTTTTTAATTCGCTATGGCTTCAATAAAATGTTTGATTGTTGATGATGTTGATACTGCCTTATTTCAATTGTTAGATAAAGCAGCTATAGCGTACGATTATAAGCCCGACTGGAGCAAAGAAACATGTATCGAAGCGCTGCCGGCATATGAAGGATTAGTGATCCGGAGTAAATTCAGAGTAGATAAAAAAATTATTGATTCGTGTACGAAGCTTCAATTCATAGCACGTGCAGGAGCAGGAGTTGATAATATTGATAAAGAATACCTGAAAGAAAAAAACATTGCACTGTTCCATGCTTCAGAAGGAAACAGAGTAGCTGTAGGCGAGCATACCCTTGGTTTAATCTTAGCTCTTATCAATAATATTGTACGGTCTGATACGGAAGTTAAAGATGCGATCTGGCTTAGAGAAGAAAACAGGGGATATGAACTTGAGTCATTAACGGTAGGATTAATCGGGTATGGAAATATGGGTAAAGAAACATCCAAACGCCTGGCTGCCTTTGGCTGCAAAATAATTGCCTACGATAAATACCGTGAAAATTATTCCTGCAAAAATGCAGAACAGGTGGATATTGAAAAATTAAAAGCAGAAGCTGATATTATAAGTTTACATATTCCGTTAGATGATTTTTCCCGCGGATGGGTTGATAAAACATTTTTCGATTCTGTTGCAAAACCTTTTTGGCTGATAAATACAGCACGCGGAGAAATTGTAAAATTAAAAGACCTGAATGAAGCCTTACAATCAGGTAAAGTACGCGGGGCTGCTCTTGATGTATTGGAAAATGAAAAACTTTCAACACTTACAACAGAACAGCGTCAGGATTTTGATTTGTTAGTAAAAAATCCAAATGTTATCTTAACACCGCATATAGCTGGCTGGACATTTGAATCTTACAGAAAAATAAGTGAAGTATTGGGCGAAAAAATACTCTTTTGGTATTTAAATAAATAGAAAACACTAGATTTCAACATAATGTCTTTTAAGGTTGAAATCTTACAAAAGTATTCTTATCTTTGTTTAAACGGTACGCAGAGGTGCACCGTTTTTTTATTTTATATAGTTGGAAGTAATTATTGGTTATGAGTAGTAAAGTATCATATTACACAGAAGAAGGTTTAAACAAGTTGAAAAACGAGTTAAGTCATCTTAAAACAAAAGGCCGTTCTCAAATCGCTGCGCAGATTGCTGAAGCTCGCGATAAAGGTGACCTAAGTGAAAATGCGGAATACGATGCAGCAAAAGATGCTCAGGGTTTATTGGAACTTAAAATTTCTAAATTGGAAGAAATTGTTTCTAATGCCCGTTTATTAGATGAAAGCACTATTGATACATCTAAAGCTTCTATTCTTACAAAAGTAAAAATCAAGAATAAGAAAACCGGACATATTGTTGAGTATACATTGGTTTCTGAAGAAGAAGCGGACTTAAAAGCTGGCCGTATTTCGTTGAAATCTCCAATTGGTAAAGCATTGCTTGGTAGAGAAGTAGGCGAAACTGTTTTGGTAGATGTACCTGCGGGTAAAATTGAATTTGAAATTTTAGATATCGGAAGATAAATACCAACATGCCGAGTATTTTTACTAAAATAATCAATAAAGAAATACCTGCTTTTATTATAGCAGAAACAGAAACACTTATTGCATTTCTGGATGTATTTCCATTAGCGAAAGGACACGTGCTTGTTGTACCTAAAAAAGAGATTGATTATATTTTTTCAGTAGAAGATACTCTTCTGGCGGAAATGACATTGTTCTCGAAGAAAATTGCCTTAGCAATAGAAAAAGCTATTCCATGTAAACGTGTAGGTGTTGCAGTTATCGGGCTGGAAGTTCCGCATGCGCATATTCACTTAATACCTTTACAAACTGTACAGGATATTAATTTCACCAGAGAAAAATTAAAACTGCCTGCAGAAGAAATGAATGAAATTGCAGAAGCCATTAAAAAGCAGTTGTAACCAAACATACCGATCAAATAAAAAGAGCGGCGTTTATTAACGCCGCTCTTTTTATTTACAGGAAGATATAATGGAACACGCCTGTTCGATCTGGTCATCTGAGATAATAAGCGGTGGTGCAATACGCATGGAGTTGTCACAGAATAAAAACCAGTCTGTTAACACACCTTTTTCAATAGCCTGATCGATAATCCGTTTCAATACCGAATACGATTCAAATTCAACCGCCATCATCAAACCTGCACTTCTGATTTCTTTAATACCTGGATGATTTAGCTGTTTTCTGATCAGCGATTCTTTCTTCAAAACGGTGTCCATCAGCTTTTCTTCCTGAATAACTTCCATACAGGCAATCGACGCAGCACAGCTTACAGGATGTCCGCCAAATGTGGTAATATGACCTAATACCGGATCTGAACTCAATGTCTGCATTATTTTTTTAGAAGAGATAAATGCTCCGATCGGCATACCTCCGCCCATACCTTTTGCAGCAAGTAAAATATCCGGAACAATACCATACGTTTCAAATGCCCAGAAAGTACCTGTACGCCCGAAGCCGCATTGAATCTCATCCAATATCAATAAAGTCCCTGTGTAATCACAACGCTTCCTCAAAGCCTGCATATACGGTTTATCAGCAATGCGCACACCTGCCTCGCCCTGGATCGTTTCAATGATCACAGCTGCGGTCTGTTCTGTAATTACATCCAGATCTTCTGTATGATTATACCGGATATGTTTTATCCCAGGAAGCAAAGGTCTGTAAGACTGCTTAAAAAACTCATTTCCCATTACACTCAATGCTCCATGTGAAGAACCATGATAGGCATTTTTGCATGAAATGATTTCTCTGCGGTTTGTATATCTTTTTGCAAGTTTCAGCGCACCTTCTGTTGCTTCACTTCCAGAGTTAACCAGATAAACGGAATCTAACGAGGGAGGAAGTGTTTCAATCAGTTTGGTGGCCAGTCTTACCTGTGGTGCCTGAACAAATTCCCCATACACCATCAGGTGCATGTATTTTTGACTCTGTTCCTGAATTGCCTGAACAACCTTCGGATGGCAATGTCCGATATTACTGACTCCGATACCAGAAATAAGATCGATGTATTTTTCTCCTTGCTTACCATACATGTATACACCGGAAGCTTTTTCAACTTCTATTAAAAGCGGCGCATCACTTGTTTGTGCAAGATTGTTTAAAAAAAGCTGTCTGTTTGTGAGCATATTTACGCAAGTTACTAATTGTAGCTATGGTATTAAAATATGCACTTTTACTGATGCTAACTATTTATAAAAAGCCCAATAACGAAAAAAACATTCATTTGTTTTATCCAAATCAATTCAGGCTTCAAACGTACTGAAATATGAATCTATTTTAGTATGCATATTCAACTTTTATGGTTAAAAAGGATAAAATTCAACTAAATGAATAGGATAGATTAAAAATGAGCTATTGAATTCATGTTTAAATACAAATAACTGTTTATTAATTAATTATAAAATTTTCAATTGTTTGAATTAAGAAATATATAAGAAATAAAGATATTCACTTTCTTTATAAAATTTATATTTTTATATATTTTCTATGTATATTACAATGTAATAAAGTTAAATATTTTAAACATTTTAAATATTATATTTTATGAATTGGAATGCACTATCAAGGTTATTTTGCTCGGGCATATTCCTTATTATTTTAACTAATTACACGTTTGCGCAGGATAATCATTCAGATACTGCGGAAGAACTTTGGGCATCGATGGATTTTGTTTCAATAAAAAAGGCAATTCAGCTTGAAACAAAACTTACAAATCAGGATCTGGATTTGTACATGAAATTTTTAGAATTAACATTTTCCGAAGATCGTTCCTGTTTTTTTAAGAAAGCGGAAAAAGGTGAAATTACTGCTTTAACTCTTCAATCTTATACAGATGAATTGGTAAAAAAATATCTATCTGCTTACAATTCCTTTGAAAAAAACAAACAAGCGTTTGCCCGTCTGCAAAACGAAAATATCTATGCACCGCTTGCTTTTAACGGACCTTGTGAAAACATTGGTTTTGAATCAGGTACAACTGCCGGGTGGCAGGGATCTATAGCAAATGCCTGTGAACAAGCTGCGCCATGTAATGTTGTAAATGGATTTAGTACCACCAGACATGAAATCATGACTACTGGCATGGTCGATCCGTATATTCCCACACTGCCAGTTGTTGCACCCGGAGGAAATTATTCCCTCCGGTTAGAAAATTATGTGAATGGTGGAAATGCTGCGCTCGTAAGACAAACATTTCTTGTAACACCTGCGAATAATATTTTCACGTATCAATATGCTGCCGTATTAGAAGATCCGGGAGACCATAGAGATCTGGAAAGACCTTATTTTAAAGTACGCATGTATGATAAAAACGGAAATCAGATTAATTGTGCAACCTATACAGCTATTGCAAAACCACCCATACAGAACTTTATCAAAAGCGTTGTACCCAATCCAAATTATGACCCTGCTGAACCCAGGGATGGGCCTAACAATAATGCGTTTTTAAACTTGTATTACCGGAACTGGACAACTGTAACCATACCTTTGCTGGGATATGAAGGACAAAATGTTACCGTAGAATTTATCGCTTCAGATTGTTCACGAGGCGGCCATCTGGGCTATGCATACATTGATGCCAGCTGTTCCTTTCTGGATAAACAAATACCTCCAACCATTTGTGGTTCGGATGAAAATATTACCCTTTACGGGCCCAATGATTTTGCATCCTATCTCTGGACAGGACCTGGTATAGTAGGGTCAAGAACAACGCAGAATATTAGAGTAAACAAATCGGGTGTGTACCAGCTTAAGCTTACTCCCGTTGCGGATAATCCATGCCCGATAACCATTCAGACAACTGTACCGGAAAGGTGTTTACCCGTACCTATCAGCGCTTCTGCATGTGAAACAGTAAAAGGAAGCCGAATAAAAAACGGTGTAAACCTAACAACATACAATACTGCTATTACAGCCTATAACAGCTTAGCACGAGTCTTTGAATGGCACGCTGCACTACCTGCCACTGCTGCAAACAAAATTGCCAATCCGTCAAGTATTACTGTTTCTAATGGCAGTAAATATTATGCCGTGATTAATTATACAACTGCCGGCAGCGATACCGCAGAATTGGATTTCACCATTCACAGCATACCAACACTGCAGTTTGCAGACATTAACCCGGTGTGTAAAAGCAATACCGCAATAAACATTTCGGGTGTTAGTCCAACAGGAGGTGTTTTTGCGGGACAATACATTAATGCCGCAGGAAGATTTACACCAACAACTGCGGGAACATTTCCGATCAAATATACTTATACAAATACAAACGGATGTGTAGACTCCATCCAAAAATCCATTACTGTAAATCCCCCGCCAACCATAACAATTGGCGCTGCGCAAACTATCTGCGCAACAACAGCGACTGTTAGTTTAACAGCAGCAGCAGCAAATCAAACAGCTGTAAGCTGGACAGGAGGCAATGGTACGTTTTCAAACAATCAAAATCTGACTACAACGTATACAGCAACCAGTAACGAAATCAATTCCGGCTCAGTAAATCTCTCATTAACAATTACCGGAATTGCCCCATGCGCTTCTGTTTCAGATAACGTTTCTCTTACTTTTATACCCGTACCAACAGCAAACGCAGGTCCGGACAAGGATATATGCATTCCTAACCATTCGCCTATTCAATTGCAGGGAAGCAGTACACATGCGGCCTCAACGGTATGGTCAGGAGGAGCAGGGACATTTTCAAACAGCAATGCAGCAAATACAACATACCAGCCAACAGCAGCAGAAACTGCCGCCGGATCTGTAGTATTAACCCTTACATCAACAGGTGCTGTTCCGTGCAGCCAAATGAAAGATAATGTTGAACTTATATTCCACCAATCACCCATTGCTGATGCAGGCCCTGATAGAATGATTTGTACAGGAACCACTTTATCATTAAGTACAACATTATTTCCGCAGACAATTTACTCCTGGGAGAGTTTACAGGGTATCATAATCTCATCTACAGAAATAGCTTCTGTGGAAGCAGACAAGGACAGCAGTATAGTACTAAAATTAAAAAATCAATTTGGCTGTACGGATGCAGACACAATGAACATTGATGCATTCAAGCCGCCGGTATTTAATCTGCTTGGGCCCTATTGTTTCAGCAACCAATTAATTTTGAATGCAAACGCTATAATTACAGACCCGCTTTTAGAAAAACCAATCTGGAATAAAGATGGGGAAATACTAACCGGCGAAGATAAATTTTCATTAACCGTTACGCAGCAGGGACGTTATACACTTTATTACAAACAAGGTGACTGCGAGCGTTCTTCCGTTACAGACGTATTTGCCAATCCAACATTAGATATGCCTGATCAGCAAACAGAATGTGAGGGAAAAAGTATTACACTTACCAGCAGTAATATTCCATTAGCAACGTACAGCTGGCAAAAAGACGGGCAATCCATTGGCACAAATTCCTACACAATCTCAACAGTTATTGAAAAGGGGATAAGTAACTATCTGGTTGAGGTAACGGATCAACATTATTGTAAGGCAAAAGACAGTATCGAAGTAACCGGAATTCCTAATCCCGTTTTACACTTAAGAGATACCAGCATCTGTAAAAATAAATCGTTGGTACTTGATGGCACCCCATTAAATGCAGCAGAACTTACAGGTTATACAACAACTTACAAATGGCTGCACAATACCATTGAACTCACTAAGAGCAAATCAAATCTTATAGAAGTGACAAACGGCGGCACCTATTCGCTCGTTGCATCAATAGGTTCCTGTTCCAATACAGCCTCTATGAATTTATCCATAAATCCGCTGCCGGTACTTGATTTGCCAGCCCATAAAAAAATATGTCCGGACTCCGATAAAGAAATAATTCTTGATGCGGGTAATCACACCCATTATATCTGGCAACCAACAGGTGAAACAACCAAAGAAATAAATGTTGGCAGAGGAGGTATATATTCTGTAACTGTTTTTACTAATGCAAACTGTGCTGCTTCCGGATCGGTTGAGGTAAAAGAAATCTGTCCGCCAAGACTATTTGTTGCCGATGCTTTCAGTCCTAATCAGGACGGTACCAACGATATGTTTAATGTATATGGAGCACACATAGGTTCGTATAAACTTTTAATTTTCAATCGCTGGGGAGAAATAATTTTTGAAAGCGTTGATAAAGATCATTTCTGGAACGGAATATATAAAGGAGAAATAATGCCAATAGGTGTTTACCCATGGACGATTGTGTATGAAGGCGATAGTCACGAATACATTGGCCCGTATAAACTTGAAGGTAGTGTAACCATAATAAAATAATGAAGTGTTTCATTTATTCATATTAATTAAATGTATTTAGGCAATAAGTTGACAGTAAAAAAATTAGGAATATTAATTTCCTGTTTCTTATATTTTCAGTTAGAAATATCGGCACAGGACATTCAATTTTCTCAATTTTATGCTAACGTCTTATATTTAAACCCTGCATTTGCCGGCAGTGCACACCAAACCCGGGTAATAGGTCATCAACGCTTACAATGGCCGCGCTTAGACGCAAAATATATCACGTCCAGTTTTTCAATTGATCATTTTTTCACTAAAACTAAGAGCGGTCTTGGCTTGATGGTATTAAGAGACGTACAGGGGAGCAATATCATCAGTTCTACGGAAATAAGTATGCAATATTCGTATGAGCTTATTCTTACCTCGAAACTTGCTTTCAGAGCCGGCGCACAAGGCACTTATGCTTCACGGTATGTAAATTATTCCTACCTTAAATTTCCAGATCAATACACGGTAGATGGTTTTACAGGACAATCTACACAAGAGCCTTTTGGGCATAATACCGTTAGCTATTTTGATGTATCCGTAGGTGGGATTTTATATTCGGATAAATTCTGGGCAGGCGTCTCCGTCTATCATATGAATACACCCAATCAATCTTTTTATGGAGATGCCAGTAACCTGCCTGTTAAAACAACCTTCATGGGTGGTTATAGATTCGATCTTTCACCTAAAAACGATCGTTCAAGAGTACAAGATGATGAAGTTACACTAACCCCGACATTCAATTATAAAGCGCAGGGGAAATCTGATCAGCTGGATTTGGGGCTTTATGGTATCTATCATCACCTCATGCTCGGTATGTGGTACAGAGGTATTCCGGTAAAGCACTATAATAAAGGGTTACAAAACAACGAATCAATTGTTTGCCTGATTGGCTGGAAAATCAGAGGATTAAGATTGGGATACAGCTATGATTTTACCGTTTCAAAATTAAGCCTTGGAAGAACAGGAGGAAGCCATGAAATCAATATTACCTACATTTTTAGTAAACCTCCCAAAAAGAAAAAACCAATAAAGAAGATCCCTTGTCCGGATTTTAAATAAAAATCAAATTTTATATCATACTCTTTTGTTAACTTTGGTATACATATATCATCGCGCAACTATGCTTATTTTAATACAGATTATTTCCCTGCTGTTTTATTCTGCGGTTTCAATTTCCGAAGATAGTGATCAGTTTGCCTGGTCGGCAGAACGTAAATTAACCTGGGATGATTTTAAAGGTAAGCCAACTAAAACCAATCCGGCGGCGGCATTAACCTTTACTGATATTCATATCAGTGCCAGCTATACAAATGGCAAGATTAATGTAGAAGTTAAAAACTTTTTTGACAAAAAACTTTCCTGGACAAAAAATAAAACGTCTGCAAGTTTATTGAAACATGAACAGGTACATTTTGATATAACAGAAGTCCATACCCGTATCCTACGAAAAAAATTGTCTGCGATTGCCAGTGAAAAATCACTTCAAAATGGTTCTTTTAATAAAGAATCTTCTAAACTATTAAAAGAATGGCATGAGTTTCAAGAGAAATATGATAAAGAAACAGATCATGGGCTTATTGCCGCTAAACAAAAGGAGTGGGAAGATAAGGTAGCATTATTATTAAAAGAAGAATAATGAAATTGAGAAGAGTAATCACGGTTTCTTTCAAACATATACGTAGTACACAATATCTGTTCATCTTATTTTCTTTATTGCTTTCTCTCTACAGTGCTGCTTTTACTGCATATTCCAGAGAGCCGCTTGTTCTTACACGCAATCACGAAATAGTAAAAATTGATAGTAGTGTTGCTGAATCCTGGGATCCGGCAACAGGAAAAACCTATCCGTTAAAGACAAAGTATTTTACAAACACTGATCACAATAAAAGTTATTGGTATACATTTAAACTTTCCAATCCGTACAATAAAAATAAAAACTGGTATGTCGTCTCATACAATTTTACAATTAATGAAATAGACCTTTTTGAGAATAATCCCGAAGATTCAATGGTTACGATTCATAGAGATACCATAAATCTGAGTAACCGTTTTATCAATCACAAGCAACCTATTTTTAATATTGAACTGAAAGCACATCAAACAAAACAGTTCTACATCCGGTTGAAGAATGAATCTTCTTTTTATTACGAATTTGCTGTTTATACACCGGAAAATTTTGCCAGTTCATTTTTTAATGAATACCTGTCGTTTGGCTTATTCTATGGCTTTATGGCATTTGTATTGATATACAATATTTTTTATTATTCTATTCTAAAAGAAAAGGTAATCTTATTTTATTGCTTGTTTATTCTGGCTCAAATCATACATATGTTATACCGTGATGGTACAGGTTTATTCTTAACACCATCGTTAACGGCTCATTCGGAGATTATCAAAAACATTGCCCGGGGTACTGTCAGCATTTTTATGTTGTTGTATACCTATCACTATTTTAAATCATCTAACAACAGATTCATATATACCTGCATTAAAATTATTATCGTGCTGCGTCTGTGTTATGCAGTATTTATGCTTGAAGATACTACGCTTAATACGTTCCATTTTGAATTATTTACGTTGTTATTCTGCACCGGATTTTCAATCTATTCCTACAAAAAAGACAACCCGGATACCATTTATATGGTCATTGGTATAAGCCTTTTAACATGTAGCTACATAATATATTATTTATCTGTAGTATCATTAAGCAGCTTAAGCGGGTTTGGTTTTTTTGTATTGTATTATGGTATTGCCCTTGAAAGTATTTTTATGACACTTGCATTAGCCGAACGTTTCAAAAGAATTAAACTCGAAAATATTTCTACGCTTCAGATGAATAATGAACTGGAACAGATCATTCAAAAAAGAACGTCTCAAATCGAAGAAAAAAATAAATTGCTGGAAATAAAATCGGAAGAATTAAATCTATTTTTATATAGCGCTTCTCATGATTTAAAAGGTCCGTTAAAAACGATTGAAGGCCTGTGTAATCTGGGCATTAAGGATGAACAAGCTGATCAGAAAAAACTGTTTGAATTAATTAAAAAGAAACTACATAATCTGGAGTCGAATATTTCTGATCTGAATTCAGTTACAAAACTTCAAAATCAACAATCGCGTTTTAGTGAAATTCATTTTGAAACATTGCATAAGCAAATTTCAGAACGTTTTTTAGGAAACAATAGCATAACAAAAAATCAAATTCGCTTTAAAAATCATTTGGAGAAACCTTTCATTTCGGATGCATTTTCAATTAAAACCATTTACCAGAACATTTTTGAAAATGCCTTAAAATATAGAGATACAACACGGGATCTGATATTGGATATCGTTATTGAAGAATATGCGGATGAAATAAAAATTACGTTTACAGATAACGGACTCGGTATTCCGGAAGCCATTCTGCCTAAAATATTTAATATGTTTTACAGAGGAAATTATGAGTCAAAAGACGATACCGGCCTAGGCTTATATATTGTTAAAAAAGCAATTATAAAAATAGGCGGAACAATTGATGTATCAAGTACAGAAGGTTTGGGTACAACATTTGAAATTATACTGCCGAGAATTTCACTATTGAATCAGGGCTCAACTTCTTCCAGATAAATTAAACGGGAAGTGCCTAACGCTTCAAATTCTATGGTTAAACCGATTGTTTTTCCATGAAGTTCATTGCATTGTGCAGCAGGTGTGAGGTAATAATAAAAAATCTTTTTTCCTCTTTCGCTGTATGATACTCTATTTGCTTTGCCAAGGGTATGGAAGAAAAAAGCATCCCGCTGATCCAGCAGTTCATCTTTGCGTTTTTCTAACTCCGGAATCAAGGAAGCACGATAACCTTCGCATCCTTTGTAGTCTTTTTTCCAGGCCGCTGTTTCAATCCAGCTGATTTTGTTACTGTTACAAGATAGCAGGCTGGCAAAAACCAATACGATGAGCAGAACACAAAAGTTCTTATTTTTCCACATGAGATAGATTCGAAAGTTATATTTCAGTAAATTTAGTATTCGATTTAAGGTATTTCCAAAGAAATGGCAAAAGATATTAATAATAATTCATCAGAAGAACAATCAGGTAACGAGCATATACATGATGTAGTGCATGTTAACGGTTTATATGAAAACTGGTTTTTAGAATATGCATCCTATGTAATTCTTGAAAGAGCAGTTCCGCATATCAATGATGGACTAAAACCTGTTCAGCGAAGAATTCTCCATGCCATGAGAGTTATGGATGACGGCAGGTTTAATAAAATTGCCAATGTGATTGGTTCAACCATGCAGTATCACCCGCACGGCGATGCATCGATCGGGGATGCCATTGTAAACATGGGGCAGAAGGACCTGTTGATCGAACCACAGGGAAACTGGGGTGATATACGCACCGGAGACAGTGCGGCGGCACCCAGATACATTGAAGGCCGCTTATCAAAGTTTGCACTGGATGTAGTTTTCAATGAAGATACTACAGAATGGCAGGCATCATACGATGGGCGTAAAAAGGAACCGGTTACACTACCTGTCAAATTTCCGTTGTTATTGGCACAAGGAGTAGAAGGAATTGCCGTAGGTTTGTCCACCAAAGTATTACCGCACAACTTTGTTGAACTTATAGAAGCTTCTATTGCTGTATTGAAAAATAAAAAATTCGAGATTTTCCCGGACTTTGCAACGGGAGGTTTTATAGATGTAAGTAATTATAATGAAGGCCAGAAGGGAAGCCGCGTACGTGTTCGTGCACGTATTGAGGATATGGATAAGAAGACACTTGTCATTAAAGATATTCCTTTCGGAACTACAACAACTTCACTGATCGAATCGATCGTTAAAGCAAACGATACCGGTAAGATCAAGATTAAAAAAGTAATCGACAATACAGCGAAGGATGTAGAAATACAGGTGCAGTTATTACCCGGTACAGATCCTGGTATTACGATAGATGCCTTATATGCATTCACGGAATGTGAAAGTTCTATTTCACCTAATGCATGTGTAATTGTAGATGATAAACCGCATTTCTTAAGTGTTCATGAAATACTTCGTATCTGCACACGCCAGACGGTTGACCTGTTAAAGCAGGAATTACAGATCCGCAGAAGTGAATTGCTGGAACGTATTTTATTTTCTTCGTTAGAAAAGATATTTATTGAAAATAGAATCTACCGGAAAATTGAAGAGTGTGAAACGTGGGAAGATGTACTTCTTACGATTGACAAGGGGTTACAGCCATTCAAAAAGCAATTTTACAGAACCATTACGACAGAAGATATTGTTCGTTTAACGGAAATAAAAATCAAACGTATCTCCAAATTTGATTCCTTCAAGGCAGATGAACTGATGCGTGGTTATTCAAACGAGTTAAAAGAAGTTGAACACAACCTTGAAAACATCATTGATTATTCAATAGCATACTATACAGGTATTTTAAAGAAATACGGTAAAGGAAGAGAGCGTAAAACAGAAATCAAAACATTTGACGTTATTAATGCAACTGTTGTGGCAGCAAACAATCAAAAGCTGTATATCAACAGAGCAGAAGGATTCATAGGCTTTGGGCTGAAAAAAGATGAATACATTTGTGATTGCTCTGATATAGATGATGTAATTGTTTTCAGACGCGATGGTATTTGTGTGGTAAAGAAAATAGGAGAGAAGGTATTTGTTGGTAAAGACATTCTTTACGCAGGTATTTTCAGAAAAGGAGATGACCGTATGGTCTATAACCTTATTTCCCTTGACGGTGCCAGCGGTAACAGCATGGTGAAACGTTTCAATGTAATGGGCGTAACACGTGAAAAAGAATATCCGCTTGTAAAAGCTAATAAAGCTTCTAAAGTCCTTTATTTTTCGGCCAATCCAAATGGAGAAGCAGAAACCGTGAGTGTTACATTAACTCCTACCAGCAAAGCAAAAATAAAAGTATTTGATTTCGATTTCAGTACTATTGAGATTAAAGGCAGAGATACGCAAGGGAACATCCTGACTAAACACCCTGTAAAAAAGGTAACGTTTAAAGCTGCAGGTGAATCTACGCTGGCTGGTACAGAAATTTATTACGATGAAACCATAGGCAGGATCAATACCGACAAAAAAGGATTACTGATTGGTTCATTTGCATCCGAAGATAAAATCTTAGCTACCTACAAAGATGGTACCTATGAAGTAACGGGTTTTGAACTTACAAACAGGTATGATGCGGATCAGCTGCTTTCCATCGAAAAGCACAATCCCGAAGCAATCGTTTCAGCGCTTTATCTGGATGCTCCTTCAAAAACATACTATATTAAACGTTTTAAGTTAGAAACAACCACCTTGGGCAAACGTTTTGCGTTTATTCCGGATGGTAAAGGAAATCAGGTTTTATTCATTTCTACCGATGATAAGCCTAAAATCAAGATCGATTTCGCTAAAGGCAAATATGTGACTAATCCAACAATGATTGTTTCAATAGATGAATTCTCTGAAATAAAAGGCTGGAAATCAATTGGTAACAAATTAGGAACAAATAAAATAAATTCAATTTCAAGATTAGAAGCAAAAAAAACAGCTGAAAAACCTAAAAAAGACGACGGTTATGTGGCAGGATCAACAATTGAATTGAATTTTAATTAACATTCGCTAATTAATACCAAACCTTTACAATTGGTAACCGTATAAATTGTAAGAAGTCACTTATGAGCAAGTAAGTATGAAGTTAGAAGAGAAAATCAATACCCGCTTAACTCAGCTAGGTTATGTGCCCCAAACCGCTGCAATTGCATTCGATATATTTCTTAAAAGTCTTAAACCAGACGAAACAATACTCTACTTTCTAGAAGGATCCATAAAAAGTACCCTCGGCTTTATCGTTACTACAGATCAGCGTGTTTATTACGTTGGTATAGATAAGCACGGTACGCCGTTTATAGAAAGCATTAAATATGAAGATATAACAGGTATCAGTGTTAGAGAATCATTACTGCCTTCTACAGAAATAACCGTTCATACAAAATCCATATTTAACAACATTATAGTTAAGGGCTGTGACTCCCACAGCGCAGCAGAATATAAAGAATTAATTGATTTGTTAACAAATAGGCCAAAAGATTAATGTTATATAGGTTGAATGAAATGTTTTTTTTCTAAATTTATGTTGCTCTTGATACATAAATTCATTCAACTATAGTATAAGTTGGCTCATTCATTTTTGATGTCATTCATTGTTAGGCTTGTAACACTTTATACTTCTGTATTTAGTATTATAAGAATTCCATTAAAAAAGAGCTTCCTCTGTTTTTTTTTATATTTAATTGCCTCATCGGCAAGTTTTGCCCAGACAATTCAAATAAGCGGCGTTATCCAGGATTCCCTTTCTCTTGATTCTATTCCTTTTGCCACTATTTATGTTAAAGGCACAACGTATGGAACCGCTTCTGACTACGATGGCACCTATGAATTAAAAGTCCCTGCATCTACCGATTCGCTCTGGATCAGCAGCATGGGCTATCAAACAAAGATCATTGCCATACCCAAAAACAAATCTGCTGTTAAAATTACTGTTTTATTATCCGAAGAACTGAGCGGAACTGAAATTCTTATTGTACCTACCGAAAATCCGGCTTACAGAATTTTACGAAGTGTCATGGATAATAAAAGGAACAATGACAAACGTAAACTTAGCGGTTACGAATATGAAACCTATAACAGAACAGAAATATACGTTAATAACATCAGTCAGGAAATGCGTGAAAGGAAAATCATGCGTGATGTTGCGGGCATTTTAGATAGCATGAAAACATTGGTTGATGCGCAAGGCAAACCAATGATACCGGTATTAATGTCTGAAACCATATCGGATTATTATTACCGCACGAATCCAACCCAGGCCAAAGAAATTATTAAAGCGGTTAAAGTGGAAGGAATCGGTATGGACGATGGAAGTGTATTGTCTCAGGTGCTTGGTTCAACATTTCAGGATTATAATTTCTATCAGAATTACATGAATATCTTAGGCAAAGATTTCATTTCACCTATTTCTGAAAGCTGGAATATTTTTTACGAATATGAATTGATGGATAGTTTATTTATAGATTCGTTGTGGTGCTATGAGATAAATTTTGTTCCCAGACAGAAACAAGACTTAGCCTTTACAGGTACCATGTGGATCACCGACACCACATTTGCACTTAAACAAATCAAAGGTACAATCAATAAAGATGCGAACCTCAATTACATCGATGGGATTACCTTTACACAGAACCTGATCCAGCTTTCAGAAGGTGCGTGGCTTCCTTCTTCTACGCACATCTATCTGGATCTTGAAGATATTGGTAAACTGCCAAGTATGGTTGCAACGTTTTATTCCAACATTCAGGATCCTGTAGTGAACCAGCCAAGGCCAAATAACTTTTTTGATCAAGGCATCGAAGTGCTTGAAGATGCCCGCGAAAAATCACCGGAATACTGGAATAAGATTTATGAGGATACAACAAGAAAAACAGATCCTGCCATTTATAAAGTAATTGATACAATCCGCAATCTGCCGATTATAAAAAGCTATGTTGAGTTATTGGATATTGCCATTAACGGATATAAAAAGATTGGCAAAATTGAATTAGGTTCTTATTTATCCTGTTATTCATATAATAATATTGAAGGGAATAAATTCCAGTTAGGTTTTAGAACCAATACAGATTTCAGTAAAAAAGTTATTTTAAAAGGGTTTGTTGGTTATGGTACAAGAGATAACCGATTGAAATATGGCGGAGCAGCAACGTTCATTTTATCCCGTAAACCCTGGACGCAGACAGGCGTGTATTATAAATACGACATCGATCAGATCGGTGCTCCTTCAGAAAAGCTTACAAACAACAACCTGTTTCTTGCTTTCACAAGATGGGGAACATTGAGAGGTCCGTATTATTCAAGACAGGTCGGCGTATTTTTTGAAAGAGATCTGACAAAAAATATTATGCCTAAAGTTATCTTCAGACATATGTGGTTTGATCCAATCTATAATTTTGCTGCTTACGATTCAGAACCAACAGCAAGCTATACACCGGGTTTAGTAGAAAAATTTCAAACCACAGAATTAATATTCCTGTTGAAATTATCGTATGATGAAATATTTTTACAAAATGGAAATGAACGCATAAGCCTTGGCGGAAAAAAATGGCCCATCGCGAATATTCAGTATACAGCAGGTTTGAAAAATGTATTCAATAGTGACTATTCGTATCATAAACTTCAGTTAACAATCGATCATTCCATACGATTCGGAATTATCGGCCGTACAAATTATCAGTTTACAGTAGGTAAAATATATAATCCGGTGCCGTATCCATTGATCGAAAACCATATCGGTAACCAGACATTTTTTTATACAACGGCTGCATTTAACTTAATGAACTTCTTTGAATATTCAAGTGATCAGTATGCTTCTATACGTATAAAACACGACCTTGATGGATTAATCAGCAACCGGATTCCACTCGTACGGAAACTAAAATGGAGATTCTTTTTAACAACCAATGTGCTGGTAGGAAGCATGTCTGATCAAAACAAAAATTTACTTGCTCCGACTACATCATCCGGTGAACCGACCGTTAAAATCTCTTCTTTAGATCCGGCAAGGCCATATGTGGAAGTTGGCTACGGTATTGACAATATATTCAAATGTGCACGGATTGATTTTATTCACCGCGTAACATATAGAGATGTGCCGGATATTAGTAAATTTGGTATAAAACTATCATTTAGATTTATTATTTAATCATGATAAAAGCATGCACTAACGCATTAATACTTATCATTATAAGTACGATGCTGTTTTCCTGTTCCGATGGAAAGGAGCCGAATAAAATGACCAATGAAAATGAATTATTGTATTCTTCCGAATTACAATTAAGTGCATTAAATGAAGCTATAGAAGCTACGCCCGATAATCCATACCTATACTTTAAACGTGCAACGTACTTTTACAACATCAACAATTTCAGAATTGCGCAAAACGATATTCAAAAAGCGTTGCGTATGGATGAATCCGTTGCTGCCTATTGGTTGTTGAGTGCGCAGATCAATAATGAATTAAAAAATGTAGACCGCGCTATTGAAGAAGGGCAGAAGGCCTTGCAGTTAGGGAATGCTGAACCTATACTGTATGCGCTATTAGCAAATTGTTTGCTGGAAAAAAACGATACTATTTCTGCCAATCAGTACATTGGTAAACTTACAGCAATTGCACCTCAAATGGCTGAATTGAAATACGTGCAGGCAAAAAAATTATTGATCGGTAAAGATACTTCGCATTCCTTCTTAAAATTCAGAGAATGTATTCAAAACAATCCGCAATACATTGAAGCATATATCGATTTAATGTCTTTATATTATAAGAAGCAGATGTACGATTCAATCATGCCTTTATTAATTAAAGCGAAGCGTATGCGCCCCAATAATCCTACGTTGTTTTTATATGAAGGGAAGTTTTATGAAACCATCAATAAAAATCAAGTAGCTCTGGCAGCATACAAAGAAGGACTTTTATGCGATCCGCAAGCCATTGAATTATATAAACCGCTTAGTGACTATTATGGCAGACAGGGCAACTATAAAGAATCCATGTATTATTTAAGCAAATGGATCGAGAAAAACTCCTCTGATGCTCAAAGCATCATTAAAATGGGTAATTATGCCTTAAAACAAAATGATGAAGCAGGAGCGGTTACTTATTATAAAAATTCATTATCTATTGATTCATCAAACACTTACCTGAAAAAAGAGATTGAACGTATTGAAAAACATATTCGTTATGTTGCCCAGGATACAACCAACTGATTTGGCTATTATCTTTCAGTATTGAGTTATATTTTGAAAATCTTATTAAATTCGCAGGTTAGAATATTATTATGATAAAGATTACTTTACCCGACGGATCAATCCGCGAATACGAAAAAGGAATCACGAGCATGGGCATTGCCCTTAGCATTAGTGAAGGACTTGCTAGAAACGTTCTGGCTGCCAAAGTAAATGGAGAAATATGGGATGCTTCAAGAGCAATCACGAGCGACTCTACGGTGCAGTTATTGACGTGGAACGACACGGAAGGTAAATCTACATTTTGGCACTCTTCTGCACACTTACTGGCAGAAGCGCTTGAAGCATTATACCCAGGCACAAAATTCGGAATCGGGCCGGCTATTGAAACCGGTTTCTACTACGATGTAGACTTTGGTGACCGCGCATTTTCTCAGGATGATTTTGAAAATATTGAAAAGAAAGTGCTTGAATTAGCCAAGCAAAAAAATGCGTATATCCGTAAAGAGATTTCAAAAAAAGACGCTGTTGCTTATTTTACAGATAAACAGGATCCGTACAAACTGGATTTGTTAGAAGGTCTTTCAGATGGCTCTATTACTTTCTACAAGCAAGGTGCCTTTACAGATCTTTGCAGAGGGCCGCACATTCCGGATACAGGATTCATCAAGGCTGTAAAGCTGATGAGTGTTGCCGGTGCGTACTGGAGAGGTGATGAAAAAAGCAAACAGTTAACACGTATTTACGGTGTTACGTTTCCTAAGCAGCAGGAGTTGAAAGACTACTTAACTATTCTGGAAGAGGCGAAGAAACGTGATCATAGAAAATTAGGTAAAGAATTAGAATTGTTTGCGTTCTCTGAAAAAGTAGGAATGGGCTTGCCGTTATGGTTACCGAAAGGTGCTTTACTGCGCGAACGCCTTGAAAACTTTTTAAAGAAAGCTCAGGTACGTGCAGGTTATCAGCCTGTAGTAACGCCACATATCGGAAACAAACAATTGTATGTTACTTCAGGGCACTTTGATAAATATGGTAAAGATTCGTTCCAGCCAATATTTACGCCGCATGAAGGTGAGCAGTTTCTGTTAAAACCAATGAACTGTCCGCACCACTGCGAGATATACAAAACAAAACCGCGCTCCTATAAAGATCTTCCAATCCGTTTTGCAGAATTTGGTACGGTATACCGATATGAGCAAAGCGGAGAGCTTCATGGGTTAACCCGTGTAAGAGGCTTTACTCAGGATGATGCACATATCTTTTGCAGACCGGATCAGGTAAAAGAAGAGTTCTTAAAAGTTATTGATCTGGTGCTTTATGTATTTAAAGTATTAGGCTTTAACGATTACACTGCACAGATTTCGTTACGCGATCCTGAGAATAAAGACAAATATATCGGTGAAGATGAGCAGTGGCAAAAGGCTGAACAAGCCATCATTGAAGCATCCGCTGAGAAGGGTTTAAGTACAGTAACTGAATTGGGAGAGGCTGCATTCTATGGGCCGAAACTCGATTTCATGGTAAAAGATGCATTAGGAAGAAAATGGCAGCTGGGTACCATTCAGGTAGATTATCAATTGCCAAATCGTTTTGAGCTTGAGTACACAGGCTCTGACAACCAAAAACACCGTCCGGTAATGTTACACCGCGCACCATTCGGTTCATTAGAGCGATTTATTGCCGTATTGATTGAGCACGTTGCCGGCAACTTCCCGCTATGGCTTTCTCCGGATCAGATTGCAATTTTACCAATTTCCGAAAAATTTAACGATTATGCCCAGGATGTATATGACAGGCTTTTGGTTAAAGACATTCGCGGGTTTATAGACAACCGCGATGAAAAAATCGGTAAGAAGATTAGAGATACGGAAGTAAAAAAAGTGCCTTTTATGCTTGTAATAGGGGAAAAAGAAGTGAACGAAGGAAAAATTGCCATTCGTAAACACGGTGGGGAAGATCTTGGAAGCATGTTGGTAGAAGATTTTATTCAATATTTTGAATCAGAAATTGCAAAACAATTAGCAGTCTGATAAAAAAAAACGAATACAGATTTTAGTATACGATAAAAATGTGCGATATTCGCAACTCGTTTAAAAACAAACAGGAATAAACTTAACGAATGGCATTACGAAATCCCAGGCCTTTCCGGGCACCAATTAAGGACAAGGACGAACACCGTATTAACGATTTTATTAAAGCAGCTAATGTACGTTTAGTTGGAGAGAACATTGAACCCAATGTTTATCCTATTCGCGAAGCGCTAAACATTGCAAAGGCTCAGAACCTTGACCTTGTTGAGATTTCACCAAACGCAGATCCTCCGGTTTGTAAAGTTACTGATTATTCAAAGTTCAAATACGAACAGAAGAAAAAGCAGAAAGAACTAAAGGCGAAACAGCATAAAGTTGTTGTAAAGGAGATTCGTTTCGGCCCGAATACAGATGAGCACGATTATGAATTCAAATTAAAACATGCGTTTGAATTTCTTAAAGATGGCTTCAAAGTAAAAGCGTATGTACACTTTGTGGGGCGTACGATTGTTTACAAAGAACGTGGCGAGATCATGTTATTGAAGTTTGCTCAGGCACTTGAAGAATTAGCAAAAGTAGAAGAGATGCCAAGGTTGGAAGGTAAGAGAATGTTCTTGATGCTTACACCAAAGGCTTCACCAAAAAAGTAATTTCTTATAATTAAACTGATAAACTAAAATGCCTAAAGTAAAAACCAAATCAGGAGCAAAGAAAAGGTTTAAACTTACAGGAAGTGGAAAAATCAAAAGAAAGAGTGCTTATCATAGCCACATTCTTACGAAAAAATCTACTAAACGTAAGCGTAACTTAGTACACGCACACCTGGTTAGTGCAGCAGATGAGTCCAACGTTAGGGCTATGCTAAAAATCTAATTAAGTTTAGATTTAACTGGTTAACAATGTTAAACCCAGTGTTTGGTTACCAAGAATTTGCATAAGCAAATCACCAACTACTAAAAAACAAAAAAGAAATGCCTAGATCAGTACCATCAGTAGCTTCAAGAGAAAGAAGAAAGAAGATTTTGAAGTTAGCCAAAGGTTACTTTGGTAGAAGAAAAAATGTTTGGACCGTTGCGAAAAACGCGGTTGAACGAGGAAAAGTTTTCGCCTATATTGGCCGTAAACAAAAGAAAAGACACTTCCGTGGTCTTTGGATACAACGTATCAATGCAGGAACAAGACAGCATGGTTTGTCTTATTCTCAATTCATTGGTGCTTTGGATAAAGCGAACATCAAGTTAAACAGAAAAGTTTTAGCTGATTTAGCAATGAATGATCCAGAAGCTTTCAAGGCTGTTGTTGAAAAAGTAAAAAAATAATATCACTTCATTGTGGTTTTAAAGTCCCCCGCCTAACGCGGGGGACTTTTTTGTTATATGTGGTAATTATGTAACACACAATATTTTATTTTTTGTACCTTAATTATGTTATAACCAGCTAATTTTTAAAACTATATCTTATGAAATATGCATACAATTACTGGGCTGTTGCTGTAGCAGCAGCGTCCTGCTTTCTATTTGGTTTTATTTGGTTTACTGTTGTTTTTAAGGAAGCTTACACCGAAGGCTTAGGTAAAAGCCGCGAACAAATGAATCAAGGACCCAGCATGGTTGCTACCTCAGTATTCCAACTAGCCGGCAATCTGGTATTAGCTATTGTCTTATCGTGGCTACTAAAAAAGCTTGGTTGCGAAACAATTCTGGAGAGTGTACGCCTTGCAGCACTCTTGTGGTTAGGATTCATTGTTGCAATAATAGGGCCGCTATATGCCCATCAGGCTTATTCGTTTAAATTTTTCCTGATCATTGCAGGTGCCATTTTAATGTACATTCTAACCAGTGCCGTGATTTTAACTACGTGGAAATAAACGGTTATATAGTTAAACAATAAAGACCGGAGTTCCCGGCCATTATTGTTTAACTATATAATATACTATTCTATTGTTTTATTATTTTACCGTGCTGGTTCAAACCACTTGAATCTGCTATGCTGTAATAATAGATACCTTGCGGCAATTGTTGTAATATGATCCTGCTTTCTTTAACAGCACCTAAACGCTGTGTTAATACAGTTGCACCATCTATTGTATAAACATTTATAGTAGATTCTATTGTCTCTCTCGGGAATTTGATTGTAATGCTTTCGCTTACTGGATTTGGGTAGAGAAGAATAAGATCCTTTGTATTTGTTTTAGATGTAAGTCCGGTAGTAATATTATTTACAGGAGTTTTTGAAACAATACTTCCCAGTTCCGGCTTTTCTTCTATATACTCACCAATGGTTTGTGAAACCTTATTGGTAACAATGGCTGAATTGTAATCAAAAAATATGTTTGCCTCATTTTCAATCAGCATTCCATTCGCTACATCCGGCCTGGTAGAAATTGAAAATTTAATAAAGCCTTGAGATTTGATGCTATCAACTTTTTTAGGTGATAAATTAATATCAGTAAACTGAAACGTAACAATCTCTCTGTCATCAATCACTTCTCTTTTAATCGAGTAGGAGTGGCTTGAACTTCCTGCTAAAAAAGTTGAAGCGTCTAAATCTGAATCTAGTGTATCAACTACAACCACCGTATAGGCGTCATCACTTCCTGTATTTTCAAAACGAATAGTATAATTCAGTTTTGTTCCTGCACTTATATAATTCCTTTCTGATTGCCCCACAGGGAATACGGCCTTATCATTTGGATCATAGCTATCCGTAATTTGCATACACGATGTTGACGACACAAAATCATTATTTAACGGGGTATTCATTGCAATACCTTTATACGCGCTCTGTAATAATGCCTGATTCGTTACACAGCCTTCTAACGAAACTCTCGGAATGGTGTTAAATGCCGGGTGGTTTGCAGACTGATCAGCTTCTAAGCGAATAACTTTTCCATAAGCTGGTAATTGAACCTGAAAATATTCCTGTGACCTTAAGGCAAATTTTTGTGTAGAAATTAAGGTGTCATTTGTATATACCCTGAATGCTGTACTATCAGGCATATCTCCCGATCCTCCGTTAAGAATGGTAAATTTAGCAATACCCATATCACACTTACCTCTCACAATAACATCTGAATTATTCCAGTCTATGTCTTCGTATAAGCATGCATTGGCAGGGGAGATCATAGCCTGTGTACATTGAGTTAATGACCGGATACTTTCAATTCCACAAATAACCGAATCAATAATTGTTATTGTCTGTTGTGAATATGGAGCAACAAGCCCTACAGTATAATACAACGTGTCACCAACTTTGCTTGTCCAGGCTGGTGTGCTGCTTATTGGTTTTACAAATTCAGGGTATACCACTTTTATTTGTGCCTGTGACGAATTAATATTACCAACATTCTGGTAATTCACATACGTAAAACCTTTAAAACACCGTCTTCTTCTATCGCTGTTAATATCTATCTTTAATACCGCACATTGTTTTATTTTCTGAGCGAAATCATGGCAGCAATAGGTTGATTTTCCTTTAGGTGTTGATACGGAGTACATACCAGATGCAGGACATATTTTTTCAATAAGCGTTGCTTCTGAATCTGTAGTGTACGATACCGTATATGAAGTATTTAATGTATCTACCTTTAATTCATAAAAACCATTTTCATCTGTATAAGCGTAGTATGGGCCAGGCAAGGCTTTTACCAAACTATGCTTTACCGGATTGTCTGTGGAATTAAATTGACAGTCACCATTATTGTCATTAAAAATATTTCCTGTTATTGTATTGAAAGCCCAATCAACATAACTGCCCAGTTGAATATAATCTATTTCAAGTTGCAGTACCGTTAAATCGGAAACAGGAGATTCTAATTCTACAAAAAAAATCCATGCCGGATATTGCTGAAGAATCAACAACGATACTCATCCCGGTGCCCATTCTTGAATCTCTCCACCCTTGATTGAAATCAAAATAATAGTCGGTATATTGATTGGTTGGACTGACAATATAATAAGCAGAACCATTTAGGGTTATGTGACCTAATGTATCCATTAATTTTATATAGATATTTTTAGGTTTTACAGAGCCGGTTGACCGCATGCGTATTTTCATATTCATATTTTCAGGCTTGCTCATATCTACCACTATAGCGGGATTTTGAAAGGGTTGTATCCAAAACCTGTTTTGTAAAAAACCTACATTATCATACACATACGTAGTAGCAGGCTGTCCGGGAATTACCGGAATGATTTTATTGTATCCTTTAAAAACTAATGCATCATGGGATTGATAATAGGTAAAAACCGTATCGTGTGTTGGTGAAACACTTGAATAATTAAACCAATATCCGGTTCCTGAATTATTATAAGAACCGTAATCAACATAATACCCGGTTTCATTATAAAGAAGTTGTGCATTTACATGTTGAAGACACAATAAAAATGCGGTCACAATTAAAAATTTAATATATTTCATATAGGCAATTATTTTCTGAACGAATATAATTATTATTTCACGGATATAATTATAGTAATCATAATCAACTATTTAAAAATACATAAACTATTAAAAATCAAAAAGTTAAAATTTATAAATTGGGGATTATTGTATAACAAAAAAAGCTTCACATTTCTGTGAAGCTTTTGTAGCGAAATCGGGACTCGAACCCGAGACCTCAGGGTTATGAATCCTGTGCTCTAACCAGCTGAGCTACCTCGCCATTTGGGACTGCAAAACTACAAATAATTATCAATATTGCACAACCAATTTTCAGTATTTATTCACTATGTATCTAAATAATTAAGTATCAGAGAATATAATTTTCATTGAATGTGTATATATTTTCATAAATTCAATATGTTCTTAGCATTATGGCATCATTTTTTCATTCCTTTGATTTATCTTACAACATGCAATCTGAGTGTTCATAAAAGTAGTATATATCATATAAAAATAATTCATATGAAAGCGCATTTAAAGGAACTTGGAACACTAGCCATTGGTCTGTTTAGCATAATGGCCTGCAGCAGCATAACAAAAGAAACGAAACCTATTGCACACGATATACATATGGAAAACCAAACCGGAGATACAAAACAATTGGATACTGCAACATTTGGCAATGGTTGCTTTTGGTGTACAGAAGCCGTTTTTCAAGACATTAAAGGAGTCGTTAAGGTTACGTCAGGATATAGCGGCGGCACAGTAACAAATCCAAGCTACAAGCAGATATGTACCGGCACAACAGGGCATGCGGAAGTATTGCAGATTGTTTATAATCCCTCAATCGTCAGTTACAGCGAATTGCTGCAGATGTTCTGGTATTCACATGACCCGACAACATTAAATCGTCAGGGAAACGATGTTGGCACCCAATACAGATCTGTGGTTTTTTATCACAATGAAACACAGCGCAAGGAAGCCGAATTTTATAAAAAGAAACTGGACGAGGAAAAAATATTTGAGAAACCGATTGTGACTGAAATTGTATCGTTCACAAAATTTTATCCGGCGGAAGACTATCATCAGAATTATTATAAAGAACATGGTAGCGAGCCATACTGCATGTATATTATCAGACCCAAGCTTGAAAAATTCAAAAAAGTATTTGGTGAGAAATTCAAACAGTAAAATTCATATCTTTTCTATTTTAAAAAATATCTTTAGCGCTATATTTTATTTATGAGAAAAATTGTATCTGCCTTTTTATTATTTTCAGGTATATCATTTTTACATGCCCAAACACCTTTTGAGGGCACAATAAAATGGACACTTTCTATTAATATGCCTGGCACAAAAAACGGTAGTGTTGAATTAACAGCGAAGCAGCAGGCAGAACTTAAAGATGGGATTGCTCAATTGGAAAAACAATTGAATGATCCGAATATGAAAGCCGCTTTTGAAAGCAATCCTTCTCTGAAAGCCACGCTTGAAACACAATTACAGGCAATGAAATCCATGCAGGGCGCAAGCGGTGCAAACAGCCTGATGCCAAAAGGATGTTCCATTAAAACAAAAAATGGAAATTCATTAACAACCATTGATGGCGGAATGGCAAATACAGCGGGAGATATCTTATATATAAAATCTGTTGATAAAACATATAGTATTAAACATGCAGAAAAAACGTATAGCGTAATACCTGCTTCAACAAAAACAGCTACCGAGCAATCTGCGGTCACTGTTACACCTACAACAGAAACAAAAAAAATACTCTCTTATACCTGCACAAAATACAATGTAACACTGATACACAATAATGTTACACATATCATGCAGATATGGGCAACAAAAGAGTTAAAGCAATATGATTCTAAATCATTTCATAGCGGTGGTCTGGGGCAGGATCAAACAGCTGAAGCATTAAAAAAGATTGATGGTGTACCGTTACGCATTGAAGCATCTGAAAAGGGTGGTGAAATTATAATGGAAGTAGTACAAATTTCTCCTGAAAAACTTTCAGATTATTTATTCATACTTCCTTCCGGTTATAAAGAAGTTCCTTACACAAAGTAATTTTATACGGTATATATTTCGCATCGTAAAAAACCAGACAAGTTCTGGTTTTTTCATATATTACATAGAGTAATTAAAAATAAAATGAAATACCTGGGTGTTAGCTTTCTTTTAATAATGAATCTTGTGGCTCACGCACAAAACACAGAACCTTTTGAAGGCGTGATGAAATGGGCAATAACAGTAGATATTGTTGATTCAAAAGTTGCAGATTCTTACCAGACAGAAATACAATCAGAAGATAATTCAGAAGTGAATCAAGCTATCAAAGAGCTCGAACAACAGCTGAAAGATCCTGAAATGCAGGAGATGTTATTGGAAAATCCAACGATTAAAAACAGCATGCTGAAAAAGCTCCAGCAATTAAAAGCTGCACAGACAACTAATCAGGAGAACAGCACAAATTCAATTTTTCCGAGTGCATTATCTATTTTTTTAAAGAACAATAATTCGTTTACAAAGATTGATGGCGGAAGTATGGTAAAACTAACCGGTAACATGCTTTATCTTAATACCAATAAAAATACTTATTTTATTAAAGACAAAACCAGTACCTATTCGGTAATTAATGATACAGCAAGATTAAATACCAATGATTCATTGATTGCATTAATTGCAACTACTGATACAACCATGATTCTGGATTGTATTTGCATTAAATACATTCTTACAACAAAAGAAAATAATGAGATTAAAACCAGTTACATCTGGATAACCAATGATCTGCCTTCCATGAACAGCGCAGCATTCAGATCACTGGGTTTTATGGATGGAAATCTGCACCATGAGGCATTCAAAGAAATGAAAGGCATTCCGATGCGTATTGAAATCTTTGAGAAAGGATTAAAAATGAATATGGAAGTTTCTGAAATATCTATGGAATTGGTAGCGGACACATATTTTACCATTCCTTCCAATTACCGTGAATCTCCCTTCGGCTTTTAACGGATCATGCAACAACTACTCATTGATCAGCAGCAGCATTGGCAATTCACTGTATTTAACGCATGGCCTTCAGTTAAACACATTGTTACCGGTAGAAATCCGCACATTCATCGCGGTAATATTGCTGGCTTAAATTATGGACTGAATGTTCCGGATGATCCGTTGGCTGTTGCTCAAAACAGAACTGAAATTGCGCAACTGCTACATGCGTCAGATGCCGCTGTTGTAATACCTTTTCAAACACACAGTAATAATATAGCTGTAATAGATGATTCAAATAAAGATCATATATTTGAAAACACCGATGCATTAATTACAAATGTACCTGGTATTATTATCGGTACCTTATCTGCAGATTGTGTTCCTATACTTTTAGCTGATCCGGTTGCGCATGTAATAGCCAGCATTCATGCAGGATGGAAAGGTACCGTTTCGGAGATCGCTAAACATACCGTTCAACGTATGCAGAAAGATTTTAATTGCTTGCCTGAAAATATCCTGGCTGGTATAGGGCCTTCCATTTCAGCGGCATGTTATGAAGTTGGTGAAGAAGTTGCGATGCATTTTTCAGATTCCTGTAAATCAGATAGCAGTAACGGGAAAACATGTATTGATCTATGGAAAGCAAATCAGGCGCAATTAATTGAGGCCGGGCTGTTACCCGAACATATTGAAATTGCCGGCCGCTGTACATTCAGTAATCCGGCTAATTTTTATTCTGCAAGAAGAGATGGTATACAGACAGGAAGGATGGGGTCGTTTATTTTATTTAATTAATAATTTTAATTGCTTAACAATTCATCCCATTTCACAACGCCGCCTTTTGATTTTGTTTTTAAATAATCATACGCTGCCTGAATCTTTTTTCTGAAGGCCCAGATCGTATTTTTATTTAAACCCAACAGATCGGATAATTCTTCTAAGGTTTTTGATTTACCTGAACGGATGGTGTCGTAAACAATATAAAATGCCTTATCCATTGGAATACGAATACCATGAAACAATGTATCCGCAGTAACACTTTCAACGTGCTTGCAGGAGGTACATTTACGGGTAAAAGGAGAGGTATGACTGATATACCTGTCATGTCCGCATCTCTTACAGACAAAACCATTTTCCCACTTTATGTTTTCCAAGTAGCGCAGGCAAGCAGCTTCATCGGGAAAAAGTTCTTTGAATTTATCGGTGCTTAATTCCTCATCAGACAACCTGGCTTTTACTTCTTCCTGAACTTTTTGTTTTAACTGCCAGTTGTCAACATCCAGCTTAATATTCATTTGATTCAAGTCTTCAACCAGCTTGGATAAATTGGAATTGAAAATACTTAACTCATCTGTTTTTTTCTGCAGGTCCTGTGTGCGAATGGCGACTTTTGTTTCCAGTTCTTTATTTACACGGTCCAGAATAACCTCTTTCTCTTTTAACTCAGAGATCAGGGTATTTTTTAACGATTCATTTTCTTTTAACTGATTTATTGCCTGATACTGTAATAATTCCCGGTGATGCCTTTCAATACGAATTCTGTCTCCCAATGCAATGGATAAAATTACTACTTCAATTAAAAATCCAAAGTTGAAACTGTATACAGTAAACAAGGTTACAGGCACCAGATCAAACATACGTAAAACAAAAATCACAAAACTAATAATGATCATTGTGTATGCAAGGATGAAAAAGCGTGCGTATTTTTCTCCTTTTAAATAGATCTGAAAAGATACAAGGTAAATTAAAATAAAAGGAATCAGGTAGACAAATGGATAGAATACACGAGTACCGGAAACAAATTTTTCAACTACGTAGAAAATTATATACAGAAAATAAAAAATAATAATCAGGTAACTGAATTTGGAAGAAAACTGAGTAATCTTCAGGAAAGAATAGGAATAGATCATAAAAGCCGTAACCAAAAGGGGAGGTGTACCTAACATAACCCAGCTGTTAATAACCGGCAAATTCGGCCAGATATATTGAAACCCAAGTCCATCCTCTGAAAAGGAGTTTAGGGCACAGCAAAGCGTATAAAATACATAAAACAGATATACCAAATCCTTTGTGTTAAAGTATAGGAATAGATTATAGATGGCCATTATAAGCAAAACACCATAGAAAAATCCTAATAGAACATACTCCCTTAATGCATAGCCGCTAAAAAATGTAGTTTCCCGAACAAAAACCGATAGACTGGATGTATTGTTGGAATTAATGACGGCATAAAAAGTTTCAATGGAATCTTTGGGAGTACGTACATTAAATACAAAGTTTTTATGATTAAACTCTTTATTTGAAAATGGGTAATCAAACCCGGAAGCTAATGTTTTCTCAAAAGAACCATCTGGTAGTTTTCTGTAAAAAATTATTTTGGAAATATGTGGATCCGGAAATTCTACGAGCCAGTTTTTAGTAGCATTGACATTTTTTAGCCTGAACATCAGCCAGTAATTCACATTTAATTTACTGGTATAAAAAGCATCTTTAGCAGTTTTTTTAAAAGCAGAATCGTATTTTCCACTAATAATGTCTTGAAAAGAGAGGTTATTTGTTGTATCAATAAATGAATATACATCGGTAGACAAAAGTGATACATGATTAGTTGTGTCTATTATCTTATAATCCTGCGCTTTTAAATCTACCTTTATTACAAATAAAACAAGGAAAAAAACTATAAAACGAACTGTGGTACTTAATTGATAAATCACGATTTTGTATTATGTAAATGTGTTGATATTCAGATAATAAATGTGGTACTAAAATAGTATATTGATTTAAAGAAAACAATCCAAAATTACTTTTTTTTTGCTTTTTATCCCCAAAAATGGAACACCTTTCCCTGCAAAACAGTATTATTGTTTAAATGACAAAAAATATGAAAAAAATAGGTTTATTTATTTCAATAGTGTTTAGTTCACTGCTTGCAAATGCGCAAACGGGCACCGGAGATGATTTCGATAGAGCCGGAACGGGAACGACGGGCATGGATGCCGGAGCTGCCTGGGTACAAACCGGAACTGCCGATGAGCAATATAAACTTTATTTATATGGAAATGAATTGGTTGTACAATGCAAAGACGGTGGATTAAATTATATCGGATTTGGGTACCAGTTTTCACCAATAGATATTATGGATGCACCATTGGTTTCTGTAAAAATTAAATCTTCCTATGGTTATGTAATGCGCGTTGATCTTATTGACGCAAACGGCCGCAGAACAAACCAGATAGATACAAAACAAACGATTAAATCTGATGGTAAATACAATGATTATTTATTTGATTTTACAGGCCGGTTTTATCAGCAATACGGAACCAATAACGGTCCGGTAGATGCTACTCAGATTGTACGTATGGAATTTATTACAGATCCTAAAGGCAATTTAGGCGTTGGTCAGGGTTTTAACAAAAACTTTACCATGGATAGTGTAATGATTGGTACAAGAGCAAAATCAACCATTGTTACAGGAGCAAGAGGTATTAAATTAAATCAGATTGGTTTCTTTAAAGAAGGCCAGAAAAAAGCAGTTATCAATGGAGCATCCGCTGCAACATTTACAATAGTAAACGAAGCAAACACCGTTGTATATTCCGGAAATCTTTCAGCAACAGCAACATGGACGTATTCAGGAGAATCTGTACGTATAGCGGACTTCAGTAATTTTAAGACACCTGGAAAATATCGATTAATGGCACCGGGAATACCAAATGCATCCTATCCATTTGTTATTTCTAATACCCCGTTAAGCGCAATTTCTAAAGCCAGTGTTAAAGGATTTTATTATCAGCGTGCATCAACGGCATTGCCTGCAACATATGCGGGTATTTGGTCAAGAGCTGCCGGGCATCCGGATAATCAAGTAGAAATTCACAACTCGGCTGTTTCACCAGGAAGAGCTGCGGGATCTAAAATTTCTTCTCCACGAGGTTGGTACGATGCAGGTGACTACAATAAATACATTGTAAATTCAGGTATTTCAACATACACGCTATTGGCTGCATATGAGCATTTTTCAACCTACTATGATACACTTAATTTAAATATTCCCGAAAGTGCAAACTCCGTACCGGACGTTCTGGATGAGGCATTGTATAACATTCGCTGGATGTTAACCATGCAGGATCCATATGATGGCGGCGTGTATCATAAATTAACAAATGCTAATTTTGATGGGGACATTATGCCAAGTGCTGCTACTCAAAAAAGATATGTTGTACAGAAAAGCACTGGAGCAACATTAGATTTTGCAGCAGTTATGGCGCAGTCTGCCCGCATTTATTCTAAATTTCCAACACAATTACCCGGGCTGGCAGATTCTTGCATAAAAGCTGCTAAAAAAGCATATGATTGGGCAATTCTAAACCCAAATATTTTCTACGTACAGGAAAACTTAACGAGTCCTGCTATTACAACAGGTACGTATGATGACTGGAGTTTTGCGGATGAACAAAGCTGGGCGGCAGCAGAATTATTTACTACAACATTATCCTCTGAATATTACAACGATATTAATTTATCTTCCGGCGCAAGCATACCAGGCTGGCAGAATGTATACACGCTGGGTTTAATTTCCATGGCGCATAATCGTGTTGTATTAGGAGACAATTCAGATTCAACATTTATTAAAAATAAAATTGTAACCTTAGCAAATGTTTATAGAGATCATTTTGCTACAGGATCTGCATATGGTATAGCAATGGGCGCTAACGGAGGTTTTGGATGGGGAAGTAATTCTCAGGCAGCTAACCAATCTATGATTTTAATTCAGGCATTTAACTACACAAAAGACAGTTCTTATTTAAAAGCAGCGGTGTCAAATGTAGATTACATCTTAGGTAGAAATGGTGTGAATTATTGTTTTGTAACAGGTTCAGGAAGCCTTGGCGCAAACAGACCACATCATAGAGTGTCACAGGCAGATGGTATTGCACCAGCTGTACCGGGCTTATTGGTAGGCGGGCCGAATTCAGGTCAGCAGGATAATTGCCCTGGGTATCCATCTTCACAACCTGCCTTATCTTATGTAGACAGTGAATGTAGTTATTCAACAAATGAAATTGCTATTAACTGGAATGCACCGCTTGCTTATATTACTGGTGCGATACAAAGTATCTATGCAGGTATTGAACCCAGCAAACGTGATTACACCGTTGATACACCTACATCAACCAGAGATGCTATATTAAAAAATACATTCATTAATATTTATCCTAATCCGGCAGCATCAAGCATAACGGTTGTAAAACCGTTTGAGATAACTGCCAAACCTATTATTCTTGATCTTAACGGCAGAGAATATCCTGTAACCGGAGACTGGTCAACAACTGACATTCAACTTAATTTATCTGATTTGAAAGCAGGTATGTATCTTATCCGTTTACAAGGAGAGAATGGTGCAGCCGTTCAGAAATTCACTGTAATTAAGTAATTGATTTAACATATGTATAAAAAGTCCCGCCTGTAGCGGGACTTTTTTTTTACCCGAATTTTAAGATAAAACATCTGATGTTTTGTTGTTAGCCTTCAGTAGCCTATCTTCGGAAATTATATTTAAAACTAAACAGTTAACTTTTATGGCAGGTGGTAATGCTCCAGTAAATTATTCATCCAGTTCTCCGCTCGATCCAAATACAAAGTATACGTCTGCCATTGCGTTAATGGCAACACTATTCTTTATCATTGGTTTTATAACCGTACTGAATGATGTACTTATTCCAATTATGAAAAACGTCTTTGTATTTAAAGACAATGAAAATTGGAAATTACTGTTAATTCAATTCAGTTTCTTTATGGCATATGGCTTATTATCTATTCCGGGAGGAAATCTGATAAAACGTATTGGTTATAAAAAAGGAACAATCTGTTCATTATTCATTGTTGCATTTGGTTTATTATTATTCTATCCGGCTTCAGAATATGCTTCATACGGTTTGTTCTTATTAGCTTTATTTATTGTGGGAAGTGGATTCGCCATTCTTCAGGTTGCAATCAATCCCTACCTGATTGCGTTAGGTTCTCCGGAAACAGGAGCCGCGCGACTAAATTTGGGTGGTGCACTAAACTCAACGGCAACAGCTATCGGCCCAATTTTCGGTTCATTCTATTTACTTAATGAATGTTTAATGTCTGAAACCGAAACGCTTTCTACAACACGAACATTATATGTTGCCATTGCTCTATTGATTATTACCATTGCAACATTGATGATCTTTATGAAGCTTCCGAAACTTTCTATTGAAAATGATAAAGATGAAGTACTTTCAGGAAGCATTTTTGAATTCAGTCATTTGATATTTGGTGCAGGCGCAATCTTCTTTTACGTAGGTGCGGAAGTTGTAATCGGGAGCTTATTGGTGGTGTACTTAAAGTCAGACATCATGGGTAATATTCCTGAAAAATTTGCAGCCAGCTTAGTTGCCTATTACTGGGCAGGTGCTATGATCGGCCGATTTATGGGAAGCAAAATCACGCAAAAAATATCACCCAATAAAGCATTATCCTTTGTAGCTGTTGTTGCATTTGCACTGATTTTTTTAAGTATGACAGATTTTATGATTTCGAATTCTGTAACCGTTCCGGTAATAAATATGGGAGAAGATTGCAGCACATTGGAATTTTATTTCAACTTTAAATCATTAACCGTTCCGCTGGCAGCAATCTGTTTAATATTAATAGGTTTATTTAACGCGATTATGTGGCCAAGCATCTTCTCCTTGGGTATTGCGCGATTAGGTAAATATACAAGTAAAGGGTCTGGCTTAATGGTAACCATGGTAGCTGGCGGTGCATTGGTATCGTTGTTGCAAGGTATCTTAGCAGATCAGGTTGGTTACAGATACAGCTTTACCTTATGCCTGGTATGTTATGCTTATATCATCTTCTTTGCAATGAAAGGATATAAACCACATAAGGTTGCAGATAACGAGACGGGAGAAATTCTGTCTGCTTAATACATTGATTTCCATAAAAAAAAATCCCACGGTATAAATGCTGTGGGATTTTTTTTATGGGTAAAAACGTTGATTAAAAGAATACGTACATTTCAACTACAGCCATCATTTCTTGTAAGCATAGGCAGATTGTAGTATCTTTAAAATTATTTATAACAACACATGCGTTTGAAAGTCATCTCACTATTCGTTTTTGCAGCTTTATTTTTTGCCGGTTTTACAACCGAAATGAATTCTGATGGATTTCAGCAAGTGCTTGACAATACAAGCAATCCAACAGTTAAGAATCAGCTGGAACGTTTTCAGAAAGGCGGTATTGAAAAAACCGTTGACACCTCAGAATATTCTGCCAATGAGGTTATCGCTTATGCAAAAACATTTATCGGTACGCCGCACGTAATGGGAGGTGTAAGTAAAAAAGGAGTAGATTGCTCGGGTCTTATTATGGTAGCACATAAACAGGCTGGGGTTATATTGCCGCATTCTTCGCATGAACAAGGTAGATACGGAACCGTTATACCCAATGTAGATTCGCTGAAAAAAGGAGATCTGTTATTTTATTACAGCTCTTACAGCAGTAGTAATTTTATCACGCATGTGGGAATCTATCTGGGCGACGGCACCTTTATTCATGCTTCAAACCGCAGCGGTGTGATCATTACAAATACCTCAGACAGCTACTGGAAGGAAAAATACCTTTTTGCTACCCGTTTCAAAAATTAGCAAGCAGTATTTTTAAGGCAAATCGCCATGTAATCCTTTATCTAAGCGTAGTTTATGGCTAAAAGCAACTAAAACTGTTGATATTTTACTATATTTACTAGTAGACAAGTAAAACAATTTAACACTACGTCATTGACATTTAACGATTTTAATTTTAACTCCGGTTTATTAGATAGCTTAAGCTCCATGGGCTTTAATAAACCCACACCGATCCAGACAGAAGCAATCCCTGTGATTATGTCGAATAGTGATCTGGTAGCCTGCGCACAAACAGGCACAGGCAAGACTGCTGCATACATGCTTCCTATCTTACATAAAATTATTGAATCAAATACAGATAGTCTGGATACGCTGGTTCTAGTACCAACGCGTGAACTTGCCATACAGATTGATCAGCAGATAGAAGGTTTCTCATACTTCATTAATGTGAGCTCCATTGCTGTTTATGGCGGTGGTGATGGTGCAACGTGGGATCAGCAGCGCAAAGCATTGACCGATGGTGCCAACATTGTTATTGCAACCCCAGGCAGATTGCTGGCTCAGTTGCAATCCGGTACAGCAAACTTAAAACAGATCAAACATCTTGTACTGGATGAAGCCGATCGTATGCTGGACATGGGTTTTTATGATGATATTGTACGTGTAATAAGTTATCTGCCTACCGAGCGCCAAACTATTATGTTCTCTGCAACCATGCCTACAAAGATGCGTGCGTTAGCAAACAAACTCATGAAAGATCCGCAGCAGATCAACATTGCAATTTCTAAACCGGCGGAAGGTATTTTACAGCAAGCATACCTGGTGTACGAAGAGCAAAAAAATAAATTAATCAAACACATTCTTTCAAGCGGTAATTTTAACAGCATCATCATCTTTTCTTCTACAAAGGAACACGTTAAAAAACTCGAACGTGATTTATCCAATATGGGCTTCTCTTTGAAAGGTTTTCATTCGGATCTGGAGCAGGAAGAGCGTGAAGAGATTATGCGCGCATTTAAAAGCCGTCAATTGCAAATGCTGATTGGTACTGACATTCTATCCCGAGGTATTGATATTGATGGCATTGATCTGGTGATTAATGCGGAAGTTCCAGGTGATGCAGAAAATTATATTCACCGTATTGGCCGTACCGCTCGGGCAGCAACAACGGGTACAGCCATAACTTTTATCAGCGATACCGATCAGTATAAATTCTTGCAGATCGAAAACCTGATCGGCAGAGAAATTGAAAAATTAAAAATCCCGATTGAAATAGGAGAAGGACCTGCATACGAACCGGAGAAAAAACCTAAATATAACAACAAAGGTTTTTCAAACAATAAATCTAAAAGCGGAAGTAAAGGTAGTAATCGACCTACACCGAAAGAACATTCAAAACCGGTACACCGCGAACCAAGTGGTATTAAACATACCATTGTAAAAAAACAAAATCCTCCACAGGAATAAGAGAATAAAATTATGAATTATGAAGGATAAAAAATTCATAATTCATAATTCATAATTCATAATTCATAATTCATAATTCATAATTCATAATTCATAATTCATAATTCATAATTCATAATTCATAATTCATAATTCATAATTCATAATTACTTTTTCCCTTCAGGCACCCACCACGTACTGTGCGGCAAAATACTATCCAGTATCACCGGTTCACCAATCATTGGGGTAGCAACGTTTACCTGCTGTTTATGCGCCTCCAGTGTTAACCGTTTGATAGGTTCATCCCAGGGGTGCAGCGCCAACGTATATTTTCCCCAGTGTACCGGCAACAATACTTTCGCCTGCAGATCTTTTGCTGCCTGCACCGTCTGCTCAGGCATCATGTGAATGTATGGCCAGTAAGCATTGTATTGCCCGGATTCTAAAAACGCAATATCAACAGCGCCGTATTTATCCGCAATCTGTTTAAAGTGTGTATCATAGCCGGAGTCTCCGCCAATATAAATTTTATGTGTTGGTGTAATCAACAGATAAGATGCCCACAACGTTTTACCTCTGTCTGTAATACTGCGACCGGAGAAATGGCGCGCCGGCAGGCATACAAGCTTATAACCCGGTTCCAGATCAATTTCCTGCCACCAATCCAGTTCGTGTAATTTAGCCGTATCAATACCCCAGGATTCTAAGTGCGAACCAACACCCAGCGGCATGTAATACGAAAAAACCTTTGATTGCATATCAAGCGTTGTCTGGTAATCCAGGTGATCGTAATGATCGTGTGTCAGGATCAGATAATTGATTGCCGGAAAATCAGCCGGTGTATACACTTCGGTTCCCTTGTATTTTTTATTACCTACAAACTGAACCGGAGAAGTGCTGGTACAAAAAACAGGATCAATTAAAATATTTTTCCCTTCTGTTTGAATTAAATACGTCGAATGTCCGAACCAGGTAATCACCGGCCGATCAGAAGGGACAAGAGATAGATCGCGCTTCACACTTGGAATGCATACCGCAGGTTCACGTGTTGAATCTTTAGAGAATTGCTGTTTGATCATATCCATGTAAGATGCATCCTCGGCCATTACCGGCGTATTGGAAAGATTTTTAAATACACCGTCTTTATAGTTGGCTGATTTTCTGATGCGTTCCAGACGGGCGTCTGCCGGCGGATTTCCGAAAGGTGCTGTTTGCAGAAATATATATAATGCGATTGCCAGTACGGCAATAATGCTGAATGTGATAAACATGCGTTTTTTTATTCGTTTTACGTTCATAGGGGTAAGTCGTACCGGAAGCAAATATATTGTATTGAACAGAAAGAAAATCTTAAATACTTATAAAATGCATTATTGGGTTCAAAATAGTGGATCTGTGTACTGCTTTCAGCCTCAAATAGGTCGAAGTTAAAACCTTGCTTTAAACGAAATGTATTTCATTGCGGTAAAGGGGACAGAAGCAGAAAAGATATTTTTTCCACCACATAAAAACGCATTCCAAATTTCACTAATTTACGCTGCTAACCATTTCAAATATATGGACATTGTTGATAGAAATTTCGAACACTTACACACTACTATATACCCTACTGCCGACCAGGCTTCACAGGCAGTGGCACACGAGCTGGCGTCTATTATCCGCCAGCGGCAGGCAGAAGGCCGTAACTGTGTGTTAGGTCTTGCTACCGGCTCTACGCCTAAGAGTGTATATGCGGAACTGATCCGTTTGCATAGAGAGGAAGGTTTGAGCTTTTACAATGTTATCACCTTTAATTTAGATGAATATTATCCGATCAGCTGGTCTGCCCTTCAAAGCTATGTACGTTTCATGTGGGAATACTTATTTGACCACATTGATATTCCAAAAGAAAATATAAACATACCAAACGGCTCAATTCCTAAAGAAGAAATTGACACATTCTGTAAAAATTACGATGCGAAAATTGATTCGGCAGGTGGTCTTGATGTGCAGCTCTTAGGTATCGGACGCACCGGACATATTGGTTTCAATGAACCGGGATCACGGTTAGACTCTACAACACGTTTAATCACGCTGGATCATGTGACACGTATTGATGCTGCAAGTGATTTTTTTGGCGAAGAACATGTACCCAGAACGGCGATAACCATGGGTATTGGTACCATCTTCAAGGCCAAACGCATCATCTTAATGGCATGGGGCGAAGGAAAAGCACAGATCATAAAAAAGACCGTTGAAGGAAAAATCACCGAATCCATTCCGGCAACATTTTTACAGACACATCCCAACGTAGGTGTGATCCTGGATACAGCATCTTGTGCGGAGCTTACACGCATTAAAACACCTTGGCTGGTAGGTAGCGTATATTGGGATGAACATGCCCGTAAACGCGCCTCTGTATGGCTGAGTTCCGTTGTTGAAAAACCAATCCTGAAACTGACAGACAGGGATTACAATGAACATGGTTTGTCTGAACTGGTGGCACAATACGGACCGGCATATAACATCAACATTGAAGTATTTAACCTGCTTCAAAAAACCATTACCGGCTGGCCTGGCGGTAAGCCCAATACAGACGATACCAACCGTCCGGAGCGTGCATATCCGTTCCCCAAACGCGTGGTTATTTTCAGTCCGCATCCCGATGATGATATTATCTCCATGGGCGGTACATTCATTCGTCTGGTTGATCAGGGCCACGATGTACACGTTGCTTATCAGACATCCGGAAACATTGCGGTGTATGATGAGGATGTGATCCGTTTTGCAGATTTCGCAACCGATTACAATCAGTTTCTGCACGAAGGAGAAGATACCACTTCAGCTGCTTTCCGGAATATTGTTGAAACGTTAAAAAATAAAAAGCCCGGAGAAATTGATCCGCCGGCCGTAATGAAGATCAAAGGTTTAATAAGAAGAGGGGAAGCAAAGGCTACCTGCCGCTATGTAGGCATTCCTGATGCTAATGCACATTTCCTTGACATGCCGTTTTATGAAACAGGCCTGGTGAAAAAAAATCCAATCGGCCGTGCAGATATAGACTGCGTAAAGAATTTATTGCAGGAACTAAGACCGCAGCAGGTCTTTGCTGCAGGCGATTTATCTGATCCGCATGGCACACACCGTGTATGTTTAAAAGCAATCTTCCTGGCCCTGGATGAATTGAAACACGAAGACTGGATGCGCGACTGCCGTGTATGGCTGTATCGCGGTGCGTGGCAGGAGTGGGACATCGACCAGATTGAAATGGCCATACCATTAAGTCCGGATGAACTGATGCGCAAGCGCAGAGGCATCTTCAAACATCAGTCGCAGAAAGATGCACCAATGTTCCCCGGTGCGGATCCGCGCGAATTCTGGCAGCGCGCCGAAGACCGTAACCGCGCTACAGCTAATACATACAACAATCTGGGCCTACCCGAGTACGAAGCCATCGAAGCATTTGTAAAGTGGGATGGAAGGTTGATATAATTCATTTCACGGTGAATATAATCCTAAATCGTTTTGTCATAATTCATAATTCATAATTTTTTTACTATCTTATATAGTAAACCAAGCTATCTAAGATTTAATATGTCAGAGTTAAAATTAAAAGGCCAGACTGCCCTTATCACAGGCGGGGATTCCGGCATAGGAAAAGGCATTGCGTTAAAAATGGCTGCTGCAGGCGCCAATATTCTTGTTAACTACAACTCAGATAAAGACGCCGCAGAAGAAACCGTTGCACAATTGAAGGTACTGGGCGCTTCTGCCATCTGCTATCAAGCTGATGTAAGTGATGAAGCTGATGTACAGAATATGTTCAGGGAAGCAGTCAAACACTTTGGCACCATTGATATATTGGTAAACAATGCCGGCCTTCAGCAGGACGCAGCGTTCGTTGACATGACATTGAAGCAGTGGAACAAAGTGATCAGTGTAAATCTTACGGGTCAGTTTTTATGCGCACGTGAAGCGGTGCGTGAGTTTACAAAAAGAGGTGCACGTCCGGAGATCTCAAAAGCATTGGGCAAGATCATCTGCATCAGTTCTGTTCACGAAGTAATTCCATGGGGCGGACATGTAAATTATGCAGCATCTAAAGGCGGCATCATGATGTTAATGAAATCCATGGCGCAGGAATTAGGCGGATTAAAAATACGTATTAACAGCATCGGACCGGGTGCCATAAAAACGGATATCAACAATGAGGCCTGGGAAACACCGGAAGCAGCGGAAAAATTATTAAAACTGATTCCATACAACCGTATCGGTGAGACCGAAGATATCGGTAACGTGGCTGTGTGGCTGGCATCAGACGAGTCAGACTATGTGCATGGCACTACCTTGTTTGTGGATGGCGGCATGACACTCTACCCGGGTTTTGCATCAAATGGATAAATAGATTAATCCAATGGTCGGATAACTTGTGGGTCTGATTTTTTATAATTTTATCTTAACATGGATAAGTTATATCATTTCCGTGATCTAAATTACATTTGCCGATGCGAACGGCCAATTTTCGTACCTTTGAAAGGTAAATAGAAAAGAATATTCAGATGCTGCATTTTATTCTCGTACTTGTAGGCGGCGCCATCGGAAGTGGCAGCCGTTATCTGTTGAGTTTGCATATCACACGAACGTACCCTGGCACGTTTCCCTACAGTACATTCGCTGTTAATATCATTGGCTGCCTGCTGATCGGTATCATCTATGGGTTAGCAGAACGTTTTCAGCTTGCTGTTCATTGGCGGTTATTTCTGGCTACCGGATTATGCGGCGGTTTCACTACATTTTCTGCATTTGCTTATGAAAATATTTTATTGCTGCAAAACGGAAATTATACAGCCTTTACTGTCAATACACTGGGCAGCTGCATGTTTGGTTTTACCGCGGTTTTTCTAGGTGTTATGCTCACTAAAATTTCCATTTAATCATCCCAGGCTTAAAATATTTCTACGCTGGCCGATTTATTGCTATATGTAAGATACAATGCATTCTTTACCATTAATTGTTTCTTTATGAGGAGGTCTCTTTGTAAATATTTTGTAATTTAGTTTACATGTTGATGCGTGTTACATGCATTCAATAGCAACAATAGCCTGTGCTGATTTCATTGCATGAACATTACCGAAAATAACCACACACATTATTTCCTTTCCGGCGGCGGAGAGATGGGAGAGCTGACCCGCTCGTTCGACTGGTCAAAAACATCCATCGGAACACCCGACCAATGGCCGCACAGTTTAAACACCACGCTCGGTATTATTCTGCACTCCTCCTTTCCGATGTTTCTGTTCTGGGGAGAAGAACTGATCTGTTTTTACAACGATGCGTACCGGCCAAGCCTGGGGATCAATGGGAAACACCCGGCACTGGGCAAAAAAGCAAAGGATGTATGGCCGGATATCTGGGATTTCATAGCCCCGCTCATTAAACAGGTATTGGAGACCAACGAAGCCGTATGGTATGAAGATCAGCTGCTGCCCATCTACCGTAATGGACAGATGGAAGACGTATACTGGACCTTCAGCTACAGCCCGGCATATGGCGATGATGGAAAAGTAAGCGGCGTATTTGTTACCTGTACCGAAACAACAAACAAAGTAAAAAATCAAAAAAGGCTGGAAGAAAGTGAAGAAAAATTCCGCACACTGATTGAAGAAATTCCTGTATCTACCTGTGTACTGAAAGGTAAAGATATGGTGATAGACCTTGCCAATGAAATGGCAATACAAACCTGGGGCAAAGGTCCGGATATCATTGGCAGGAAACTCGCAGAAGTACTTCCGGAATTGAGTACCCAGCCACATCTTGAAATTTTAAAAGAAGTATTTAAAAGCGGTAATTCCTATACCGGTGAATCATCACCATTTACACTGATGGTGCATGGAATTCCAAAGTCTTATATTAAAAAGATTATTTATAAACCGCTGCGTGATGCGTCAGGCAACATAGAAAGTATTTTAGGTATTGGGATGGATGTGTCTGAAAAAATGGAAGCACAGGTTACCCTTGAAAAAAATCTGCAGCAGCTGGTCAGCTATTTTGAACAATCTCCTGTTGCTATTGCTACCATCGATAAAGAAGGTTTAACATTCAGACTTGTAAATCCGTTTTATGCTGAATTAGTAGGTCGAAAACCAGAAGATCTCATTAATAAGCCCTTGCTGGAAGCATTGCCGGAGCTTAACGGTCAGGGTTTTGATACCTTACTGGAAGGTGTTCTGCGTAGCAATGAACCTTATAGTGCCTTTGAAGTACGCGTTGAATTACTTCGGAGAGGCAAGCTTGAAACGGTATATGTAAATCTTACTTACCAGCCTCAGTATGGTGTTGACAATTTAGTTGTCGGCATTCTTGTAGTAGCGACTGATGTTACGCAACAGGTACTGGCAAGAAAAAAAGTAGAAGAAAGCGAAGATAAATTACGTACGATCGTAGCCAATGCACCGGCAGCCATCGCCATGTTTATTGGCCCAGACCTGATCATTGAAAATCCGAATCAAACCTTTATTGACGTTGCCGGAAAAGGGCCTGATATTGCTGGCAAGCCGCTTGCTGAAACATTTCCGGAATTACAAAGGCAACCTTTTTTACAGATGCTGAATGAAGTTTTCACTACCGGAAAAACCATTCAGACACATGGCTCGCTGATTAAGATTATACAGAATGGTATTGAAGTAGAAAAATATTATGATTTTACCTATACACCCATATCCGATTCAGACGGAAATGTATATGCGATACTCGACATTGCTATAGATGTTACGGAACAGATGATCGACCGGCATAGACTGGAAGAGAGTGAGCAACGGGTACGCAGTATTATAGAAAGTGCACCTTTCCCGATTGGTATATATGTAGGCAGAGAGATGCGTATAAGTTTTACAAACCAAAATATTCTTGATGTATGGGGGAAAGGGAATGATGTAGTTGGAAAATTATATTCCGAAGTATTGCCGGAGCTGGCCAATCAGAATATCTATGAACAGCTGGACCGTGTATATACAACCGGCATTCCGTTTCACGCGAAAAATCAGCAGGTAGATATTGTTGTCGATGACAGATTACAGGCATTCTATTTCAATTATAGTTTTACCCCCTTGTTTGATGGTGCAGGCAATGTATATGGCGTAATGAATACAGCCGCGGAAGTAACAGATCTCAACCTTGCCAAACAACGTGTTGAGCAAAGTGAGCAGAACCTGCGCAATATGATCTTACAGGCACCGGTTGCTATGTGTATCCTTTCAGGCCATGACCATGTGATTGAAATTGCCAATGACTTCATGATCGAACTGTGGGGAAAACCCAAAGCAGATATCATAAACCGGCCGGTCTTCGACGCTTTGCCCGATGCCCGCGGTCAGGGACTTGAAGCCATAATGCGTGATGTATATGAAAAAGGCATTACGTTTAAAGCAGACGAAATGCCTGTACAGCTGATCCGTAATGGTACCCTCGAAACAGTTTACCAGAATTTTGTTTACGAACCATATAGGGAAGATTGCGGAAAAATAATCGGTGTACTATGTGTTACCATAGATGTTTCCGCACAGGTACTTGCCCGGCTGAAGATTGAAGAAATCGTAAGTGCGCGTACACAGGAACTTGCCTCGACAAATGATAAACTTCAAAAGTCAAATGCCGAACTTGCACAGTTCGCATACATTGCCTCACACGATTTACAGGAGCCGCTCCGCAAGATCAGTATGTTTACCCAATTGCTTGAAGGCAGGATCGGAAACAATCTGGATGAGCAGTCAAAAACACAGTTGAGTAAAATCAGCAAATCTGCCATACGCATGAATACGCTGATCAAAGATGTATTAAGCTATTCAGAATTAATAAAGGAAACGGAAGAATTTACTTCGGTAGATCTTAATCAGGTAGTAGAAAATACACGCATTGATTTTGAACTCCTGATCGAACAAAAGAATGCATCGATTCAATATCAAATGCTGCCTGTGATTGAAGCAATTCCATTGCAGATGGCTCAATTATTTGGAAACCTGATCAGCAATGCGCTCAAGTTTGCCCGCACAGATATAAAACCAGTGATTACCATAGAATCTTCTTTATTATCAAAAGAAGAAAAAAAAGCTGCTGAACTAAATCTGAAAACCGACTACTATAAAATCACACTCAGCGATAATGGTATTGGTTTGAACCCGGAAAACACAGAAAAGATCTTTAATATATTCCAGCGCCTGCACCGGAAATCAGACTATGAAGGTACAGGTATTGGCTTGGCTATGTGTAAAAAAATTGCACTCAATCACAACGGAGATCTCAATGCAACTGGCAGTACTGAAAAAGGAGCGGTGTTCAATATAATTCTTCCCTTACATAAACAGGCTGATGTAAATAAATCAAACTATTTTTCGGGTGTATCCTGAGCTAACAGGTAGTTAGAATACATACTACTTCTTCATAATTTATACTACTTTCAAAATAAATAATAACATAATACCCCATGGACGGAAGAATTCGTGCAAATCTCACAAAAGGAACACGTGTAAGCATCGTGCTTAAAAAAGATCAGAAAACAGGCATACGTACGGAAGGAATTATTAAAGATCTGTTAACCAGTGTTCCCAAACATCACCGTGGTATTAAAGTACGCCTGGAAGACGGACAGATCGGCCGGGTTCAGGAGATATTAGAATAAAGAAGAATTCGTATCTTTGCTGTGTTTATTACCTATTAACATATAAAATTACATGCTTAGTCATCACGTATTATTCTGGCTTAAAACCGATACAACAGAAGAACAAAAAACAGCTTTCCGCAAAAGTTTAGAAACACTTAAAGGCGTTGAAACCGTAAAAGGTTTATACATCGGAACACCGGCCCCCATTGAACGTGCTGTTGTTGATACAACATACACATTCTCTTTATTGATCTTATTTGATGACCTTGCAGGCCACGATGTATATCAGGTGCATGCTTTACACAAAGCATTCCTGGAAGAATTCAGAGTGTTTTTTGATAAAGTTGTTATCTACGATGCTCAATAAGCACAGTCATAATTAGTATAATAAAAAGTCATCGCAGTTTATGTGATGACTTTTTTATTTGGAACCATTTTTCTGTGTATATTTTTTATTAGATTGAAACATATCTTACTAGTATAATCTCTCCGCATATGTCAAACATCCAGCTTATAATAGAAGAACGTTCTGCAAACATCGGAAACTTTATGGTAGGCCGTTTGCTGCCTTTCAGAGAAAAAAGAATGGTGGGGCCCTTTGCTTTTATAGACCATATGGGGCCGGCTTATTTAAAGGCAAATGAAAATTTAGATATACCGCCGCATCCACATATCGGCCTTTCAACATTAACCTATCTGTTTGAAGGAAGTATCATGCACCGCGACAGCCTGGGTACAGAAATAGAAATACAACCAGGTGCCGTAAACTGGATGACAGCAGGGAAAGGGATTGCACATTCCGAACGCACACCCGATACTGTGCGGGCGATAAGTAAAACACTTCACGGATTACAGATCTGGGTAGCCTTGCCTAAAGCCCTGGAATCCATGGAGCCAGCCTTTATGCATGTTGAAGCAAGCGACATTCCGCACTGGAAGGAAGATGGTGTACAATATAAACTTATAGCAGGAGAGGCCTTCGGCAAAAAATCTCCGGTTCAGGTATACAGTCCGTTATTTATGATCGAAATTAAAACAACAGATCCTAAAACAATATCTATTGGTGATAGCTTATTTGGTGAAAGCGCTATGTATATACTGGAAGGTTCTGTAAGCAGTGAAGGAAATACATTCGAACCCAAACATATTTTAATTGCAAAAGACAGTAAACTCTGTTCGTTTGAAATGGATGCCAATACAACGGTGTATATTTTCGGCGGAGAAGCATTTCCCGAAGAACGTTTTATCTACTGGAATTTTGTTGCAAGCGAAAAACAAACCATCGAAAAAGCCAAGGCAGACTGGCTTGCACAACGGTTTCCGGCTGTTCCGAATGAAACAGAGTTCGTCCCGTTACCCCAATACTGATTCCGGATCATAAACAGCCCATTAAAAAAATAGCCCATGACTTAAGTCATGGGCTATTTTTATTTTTTTCCTTCCACCCACTTACGTGCGTTAACAAAGGCTTCCAGCCACGGTGTACATTCGTCCTTCGCTTTATCAGCAGGGTAGTAGCCGCATTGCCATGGGAATACTGAACGTTCCAGGTGAGGCATCATCGCTAGATGTCTGCCGTCGTCCGATACAATACCTGCAGCATTTACAGGCGAACCGTTCGGATTGGCCGGATAGCTTGCATGACTGTAGTTTAAGACAATATTATATTTCGTTACATCGTACGGGAAGTAGAATTTACCTTCGCCGTGTGCAACCCAGATTCCTAATTTAGAACCCTCAATAGATTTTAATAAGATCGATTTATTTTCTTTTGCGACATCCACATTCAGGTAAATGGATTCAAATTTCCCTGAGCTGTTGTGATGCATCTTTGGTTTTGATTCATGGTTCTGGTTGATCAGTCCCAACTCAACCATCAACTGGCAACCGTTACAAACGCCTAGTGACAAGGTATCCGGACGTGCATAGAAATTATCCAGTGCTTTTTTCGCTTTTTCATTGTACAGGAATGCACCGGCCCAGCCTTTCGCAGAACCCAACACATCACTGTTAGAGAAACCACCAACAAATACAATAAAGTTTACATCACCCAGATCTTCGCGGCCGGCAATTAAATCTGTCATGTGAACATCTTTCACATCAAAGCCTGCAAGCCACATGGAGTAAGCCATTTCACGGTCTCCGTTCACACCTTTTTCACGGATGATCGCAGCTTTAATACCGCTCTTCGTAGTGCGTGCTGCATCTAATCCGTAACTGTTCAGCTTACCTGTAAAGTTTGCCGGGAAGCTGAATTGGATTTCGTGTTTAGTATAATTTTCAAAACGCTCTTTTGCATAGGCAGGAGTGCTTTGTTTTTCATCTAATAAATAAGAAGTCTTGTACCAGACCGTACGTAATGCGGCAATATCAAAATCGGTTGTTGTACCGTTCAATTGAATTGAAACAGCAGAAGCACCAGGCTCTACTGTTCCGATAATAGCTGCTCCAACCCCTTTTGTTACAAGCATGTCCTGTACTTTCACTGCATCTTTTACTTGCAGCACCAATGCCGGGTTCTCAGCAAACAGACATTTTACCAGATCTGTTTCTCCCAGGAAGTCCAATGAAACATTCATGCCGATTCCATTTTCAGGAAAACACATTTCAAGCAATGTCGTAATTAAACCTCCGCTTGATACATCGTGTCCGGCAAGGATCAATTCATCCTGAAGTAAATCCTGGATCGCATCAAACGTACGTTCGAAATGTTCTGTATCTAAAATATCCGGAGATGAATTTCCAAGTTTATTCAAAATCTGTGCAAACGATGAACCGCCTAATGTAAGCGGCATACACGTAAGATCAATATAGATCAAACCCGTACCGGCTTCTTTAACAACATTCGGTGTAACACCTTTACGGATATCACTCACTTCACCGGAAGCAGATATGATCACCGTTCCGGGTGCATATACCACGCCGTCTTTGTATTTCTGCGTCATTGAAAGAGAATCTTTTCCGGTAGGAATATTGATTCCAAGATCGCAGGCAAAATCACTTACCGCTTCAACAGCTGCATATAAACGTGCATCTTCGCCTTTATTTTTACAAGGCCACATCCAGTTCGCACTCAATGATACACCACTTAAGCCTCCGTCAATCGGCGCAAAAACAATATTCGCCAATGCTTCTGCAATCGCAATTCTCGAACCTGCTTCCGGATTGATCAAGGCAACAGCAGGAGCGTGTCCAACAGCAGTTGCCACTCCAACTACACCTTTATAATCAAGCGCCATGGCACCGAAGTTGCTTAACGGCAATTGCAGCGAACCAACATTTTGCTGCTGTGCAACTTTACCTGTAACCGAACGGTCAACTTTATTGGTTAACCAGTCTTTACAAGCAACCGCTTCGAGCTGTAAAACGGCTTCTAAATATTCGTTTAGTTTTGATTGCTCATATGTAATTTCTTCGAACGTTGCCGTTGGTGTTTCATCGCGAAGAATTGTTTTCGGCGGATTCCCGAACATGTCTTCCAGCGGCCAGTCGATCGGCTTCGCACCATCTACAGAAGATTCAAACGTGAAATGATGATCACCTGTAATGTCACCCACTACATATAATGGTGCACGCTCACGTGCAGCCACACGCTCAAGCGTAGCTATGTCGTTTTGATTGATCACAAGGCCCATACGTTCCTGTGATTCATTACCAACAATTTCTTTTGCAGACAGGGTAGGATCTCCAACCGGCAATTTAGCCAGATCAATTTTACCGCCGGTGCTTTCTACCAGTTCCGACAAACAGTTTAAATGCCCGCCCGCGCCGTGATCGTGTATGGAAACAATCGGATTATTACCGCTTTCCATCATCGCACGGATGGCGTTGTATACACGCTTCTGCATTTCAGGATTCGAACGCTGGATCGCGTTCAGTTCAATGGCACTGTTCAGCGCGCCTGTATCCAATGAAGATACGGCACTGCCGCCCATACCGATGCGGTAGTTGTCACCACCCATCACAACAATTTTATCTCCCGTTTTCGGCAGTCCTTTCTTAGCGTCTTTTAACACGCCATACCCGATACCGCCCGCCTGCATAATCACTTTATCAAAACCGTAACGTTTGCCGTTCTCTTCGTGTTCAAACGTAAACACCGAACCGTTGATCACAGGCTGTCCGAATTTGTTACCGAAGTCAGATGCGCCATTGGATGCTTTAATCAGAATATCCATTGGTGTCTGGTATAACCAGTCACGTTCTTTCATTCCGTTTTTCTCCCACGGTCTGTCTTTTGTTAAACGGGAATACGCTGTCATGTATACCGCAGTACCTGCCAGCGGCGCACTGCCGATCCCACCTGCAATACGGTCACGGATCTCTCCGCCTGAACCGGTTGCAGCTCCGTTGAATGGTTCAACCGTAGTAGGGAAGTTGTGTGTTTCTGCTTTTAAAGATAAAACAGATTCAACATGTTTGCGTTCGAAATAATCGGGTTTATCCTGTGTTGCCGGCGCAAACTGTTCCATCACCGGACCTTTCGTAAACGAAACGTTATCCTTGTATGCGGAAACAATTTTGTTCGGATTTGTTTCAGACGTTTTCTTAATCAGTTTGAAAAGCGAAGATTCTTTCTCTACACCATCAATGATAAAACGTCCGTTAAAAATTTTATGTCTGCAGTGTTCAGAGTTTACCTGAGAAAAACCAAACACTTCTGAATCGGTTAATTTGCGGTTGTGTTTTTTTGCAACGGAATCCAGGTAATCAATTTCTTCCTGACTTAATGCCAAACCTTCCTGTTTATTGAAGGCAGCAATATCATCAATGTATTTGATCGGCTCCGGCTGTATGTGAATGTTATAAAGATCTTGTGTTAAATTCTGATAGATCACTTCAAGCATTTTATCATGCGACGCTTCTGTGTTTGCTACAGAAGAAAATTCTTCAATACGAAGAATACCTGCAATGCCCATGTTTTGTGTGATCTCAACTGCATTCGTAGCCCAGGGGGTAAGCATTTCCTTACGCGGGCCTCTGTAAAAACCGGCAAGTGTTGTATCGGAAAGTACTTCGCCGTCAAGTAACCAGTTTAATTTTTGTTTATCTTCTGTAGAAAATGAATGTTCGGTGTGAATGGCGTAGATAGTGCCCGTGCTTTTTTTAGCGAAAACGATCATGATGCTCTAGTGTCAATTGAAGGCACAAAGATACGGTTTCACTGGCTGAAATACTAGGGTGTGGGTTAGTTTTAGGAAGTACAAAGTACTTAGTATTAAGTACTGAGTATAAAAGCGAAAGGCTCAGATATAAGTATCTGAAGCTTTATACGATAAAATTCAAACATTTATCCTGAGTCTAATTATGATTATCGTCTAAGTACTCTGTACGAAATACTTAGTCTCTATCAACCAACAGGTATTCCAGATAATAATCCCAGAAAGAACCTTCCGACAATGCTTCCGGATCAATGTCCATAAATTGCTTTTTCAGGTATTCCCAATCGGCATCATTGAATACCAGATTTTCACTTTCCTCGGTAGAGAATTTTTCAATAAATTTTTCATACAGGTAAATACAAATAGCAAGCTTGTCGAGTGAGCTATTCATAAAAACGGCATTAAATTCATTTTCCGTTTCTACATAACAAATCCGGTAACCGCCCATAGGGTCAATACAGATCGGATCGCTGTTTCCCGTTTCACCTATAATGAACCAGTCAGACAGATCCGGACGGTCTTCCAGATCATACAGATCATCCGGGGAAACAAAAGCAGGGAAAGAGGTTATATTAAACGTCAAATAAGGAGCTGCTTCCTTAGGTAAACCAACCATGGAAAGGAATTCCAGTATGTCAACGGGTAGGGGAATCGCGTGTACAGACTCCAGTTTAATTTTATCTAATTCGATGTCCTGCTCGTTCCAGTAGTCAATGTAATCTTGAATAATCATGGAGCAAAGGTAGACGTTTTAAGTTCTAAGTTCAAAGTTTTTTGCTTAGGGCCGAATGCTAAAAGCCTGAAGCATGCAGCGTTCGGCTTTAGGCTCTAAGCTTTTAGCATAAAAAAGCCTCACCCGAAATAAATCGAATGAGGCTTTTTGAATATTTTTTAACGAACAGTTAAAATACTTCGATAACAGTATATAGTCTGTCTAAAAACATAAAGGTATCGCCCTTTTTCTTATCTACCAGAATCTGGAACAACGGCGCAAGGGTAGAGACTGCCTGAAAACTTAAGTCTTCTACTTTGATTTCTCCTAAGCCTGTGCTGATAAAATAATTCTGAAAGTTTGTAAATACAACCGAGCCGAATTTTACTTTATCATGCTCAACAATATTAATCCTGTTTAATAAACCCAGGTTATTTACACCTTCGTTTGCCTGACGCGCATACATATCCCGTGTTGCGTGCATGGATTCTCTGAATGAATCGGATAATTCTTCCGTTACTTTTTCAGCATTAGCGCTTGTCAAGGCATCTTCCATTGCTTTTTTAGCAATTGCAACGGTATTTTTCTGAATATCAATACACTTATTTAAAAGTGCTTTTTTCAATTTTATCTTTTCATCTGAAGTCATGGTGATCTGACCTACACGTTTCGGTGCGGGACCTTCCATCGTTAATTCTTCAGAAATATATTTAGACGATGCCTTTTTTACAGCGCTTGTTTTGGCTGTCTTTACAGGTTTTCTGAAAACAACTTCTTCCTCGTCGTCATCGTCATCGTCATTTTTTTTCTTTTTGCGTCTTGGTTTAGCGGCAACTTTTCCGGCAAGGGCAGCAGCTGGCAGAACAGGCGCTTCTTTTTTCACTTCAGCTTTTGCAGCCGGAGCGGCGATTTTGACTGTCTTTTCAGGAACTGCTTTTTTAGCAACCGGTGCAGCAGGTTTTGCTTTTGCAGCAGCAACCGCTTTTTTAGCAACAGGTACATTTTTAGCAGCTTTTTTAATTTCAACAACCTTGGCAGCTTTTGCAACGGGTTTTGCAGGAGCTTTTACGGCAACTTTTTTAGCAACCGGCTTTTTAGCTGCAGGAGCTTTTTTAGCAGGAGCAACAGGTTTAGTAGCTTTTTTAGCAACAACCTTCTTTTTAGCAACAGGAGCTACTTTCTTAGCAGCAGGTTTTGCTGCTACTTTCTTTTTGGAAGCGGTGGTGGTGACCTTAACAGCTGTTTTTTTCTGTTTATCGGCCTTTTTAGCAACTACTTTTTTCGTTGCTACGCTTTTTTTAGCACTACTTGCGCTCTTTTTCGCTACTTTTGCCATTTTTCAATGAAAAAATTTACTTGTTTAATGACTAACCTTCCAAGGTTTTCGGATACTAATTTAAAAGGTTCATTGTCAATTACAAAACTTCCATCTAAATCAATGTAGTCGGAATGGCCTGAAATCCACATTCCTGACCGTATTCCAAGGGTAGTTTCGACCATACAACCCACCATCGTTTTAAGCCCTAACTCTTTGGATTTCAATAATATATTAGCACCTTCGCGATACCCGCCCGCCTTCATTAACTTCATATTTACACCGTGGAAAAGTTCTTTAATTTCTTTTAAATCCGGGGCAAAAGTTATCGACTCATCCGCAATTACAGGTATTTTACTATACTTTTTAAAGTATTTATAGGCATCCTTTTGTGCTGACTCAAAGGGTTGTTCAATAAATTCCAACGGAATCCGCTTTAATTCTTCCAGTTCTTTTATCAATAAATCAGGGTCTGTCCAGGCTTCATTGGCATCCACCCGGATCATTTTATCAAAATACCGGCTCGCGGTTTTGATCAATTCTTTACTTTCTTCTTTTCCTGTTTTAATTTTCAGGGTATCAAAACGGGTGAGATCATGCGTTTGTATAAATTCCTGTATCTGGCCCGGATCCATAATGGGTAAGGTATAGGAAGTGGCAAGGGGAGATGTATGCATTTTTATTCCCGTATAGCGTTCAAAAAAAGCCGGATCTTTATCACAACGGGCATGCACATACGCACTTTCCAGCGCAAAGCGTAAGGATTGACATAGTTTCAATCCATCCAGCACATCGTTGTATGCATGTTCATCCTGCAGCAACGAATCTTTCCAGACTGTCTGGAAATGTTTAAACTGCAGATCAATCAATTCTACAGATTCGCCATAACGAACATTGGGAGCCGCTTCTCCGGGATATGTACGTCCGTCTATGCACAGAAAAACAATCACATTTATTTTTTCAGTAGAAGCATTCCGTGAGATTTTCCAGGTATATTTTAATGGCAGCTGCAAATGTGCCTGTTCCCAATAGCTTTTTTCCATATAAATGATTTATGTACGAAAATAGGGATACTTTCCGTTCTTGTAGCAACAAAATATGCGATTATTGTATACTTTTGTCTTTTATATTATGAGCATACGCGTTAAAATACTTGCTATCCTGTTATCCTTAAATAGTTTACTATTGAACGGGCAGGATGTACAATTTTCACAATACTACAATACACCGCTTTTTTCCAATCCTGCTTTTGCAGGAACAGGTGATAATACCCGTTTAGGTATGCATTACCGAACGCAGTGGACCAATATTGCAAAGCCCTATACAACCTATGCTGTCTGGGGCGACCACGCGATTGAATCTGCCCGCAGCGGAATTGGCCTATGGATCATGCGCGATGCACAGGGACAAACCCGTACCCATTCAACAGAAGTTAATGTTTCTTATTCATACCTGGTACCATTGGAAAGCGGCTGGGTATTCAGACCAGGTTTACAGGCAGGATTTGCCGTTCGCGATGCAAATTATTCAAGTGCTTTATTCGGCGATCAGATAGACAATAACGGAACAACCGGAGCACCTTCTTCAGATCCGATTTTAAACGCTTCCCCATCAAAATTGTATCCGGACATCGGAGCGGGCGGATTGGTATACAATGAAAACTTCTGGTTTGGCTTAGGCATTAACCATTTAAATACACCCAATCAATCCGTAACCAATACCAAAGGATTTGATCTGCCGATGCGTTTCAACATACAGACCGGGTACAAAATTATGCTGAACGGCGGCGGCGGATACAGAAATTACCGGCCACAGGGAGGCAAAGAAATCAGCTTAACTCCAACTTTAAATTTTAAGGCACAAGGTGCAAATACACAGCTCGATATAGGTTTATATTACACCTATGATCCAATCATGATCGGGTTGTGGTACAGAGGCATTCCCGTTTTGTACAACAATGGCCTGCCAAACAATGAAGCACTAATCCCAATGATCGGTTACAGACATAAAGGCTGGAGTTTTACCTATAGCTACGACTATACGCTTTCATCGTTAACCAATAAACAAAGTGCCGGTTCACATGAAATATCGTTAATCTATGAATTTAAAGTACCCTATCGTAAGACGGCTGGAATCAAACGTTCGATTCCTTGTCCAAACTTCCAGCGTACCTATCAGTAGGCCTCTATGACAGCTATAGAAATTGGTGTGGAGTGTGCTGGCTGGGTGGGAGCCATATTGGTTTTGATTGCATTTTTCTTAATCTCAACAAATAGAGTCAATGCCAACATGCCGGTTTTTCATTGGTTGAATATTTTTGGCGCGGTTGGATTAATCATACATACGCTGTACAATACAGCTTACCCATCTGCATTTGTAAATGTAATCTGGGCAGGGGTTGCGGTATATTCGTTGAGCAACATCCTTAAAAAACGCTGATCAGAGGTGTGAAATTACTTTCTGTCCGTTTCAGGAACAAGCAAAAAAATAGAGAGATTATATGAAATAATCTCTCCAATAACCCACAGCTGAAATATTCTAACTGAAAAAAATCGAGTATTTTTATTGAATTATATGAATTTTATGTTGTCGAGTAAGGCTTTTTTTACTGAATGCCGTTAAATTTTAATTTAAAATTCTTCTAAAATTTCAGTTTTAATGAAATGATTAAATAATGCTTGCAAAAATATGAAAACATAATATAAAAACAAATTCATTTTTAATTAAAAATAAAAATACGTACAAAATATATAATCAAATATGAGGATATATGAAATATTTTCGTTATAATTATATAATATTCATTACATCAACCGTTATGAATTTTTTAAGGATGGTATTGCTAGTCCTTTAATATTCTTTTAAATTGAAATTATAATGAAAAACTTAACAAGCATTGGAGAGAGATTACGGTCCTTTTTGGAAGCAGAAAGAATACGTCCTAATACTCTTGCCCGTCAAAGTGGAAATTCCAGCACGCAGATTTACAACATCCTGAATGGACGTAAATATGGTACAGACAAGCTTCTTCAGATTATAGAGGCATTGCCAACCATGAACATTTACTGGTTATTGCTTGGTGAAGGCAATATGTATATCACACAAGGAACTGCAACATCTGCTGAAACCGAAAACAAAGGAAATTCAGATGAATTTCTTGTGTTACAAAAAGAAATAGAGAATTTACAGGCAATGGTTAAATTGCAGGAGATGACTATTAATGCGTATAAACGTTCCGCTGATTTAGCAGATACAACGTTGGTAGATCTTAAAAGAATTGCTACGTTCTACAAAGATCGTTTTGAAGAAAACAATACGACAAAGTCTGCATAATTAATATTTTTACTTGTTGAAAGCTATGGAAAAAAGCTTGAGGCCTATTACACGAAAAGTTAAAAAGTCTGATAAAATCATTCAGATTAACGGAAAGTATTACGCTGAAGTAAACAATCATCATGTAGAGGTTTTCCTCACAGAATTGGCGTTATCCTTAGCGGCTGAAGTGGATAGTCTTAAAGAGCGTTTACTGTTGCTGGAACAGCAGATAAAAATGTATAACGATTAACGGATCCTGTAATTTACAGAAATGTCTTTAGCCACTTTACAGCATCCTGTTCATTCCTGAAAAGTCTGGATGGGATAGATGGCTTGTTTAGGTAAATGAAAATGTTTCCAATAGTCTCTAAGAATATATTGTTAACAATAAGCGCTCCGGCAGATATGAATGTATTGCTTTCCGGTTTTGCAAAAAAGGCCCTTGCCTGTGAAGTTACGGATTTAATATTGCGGATGTCTGCCAGCACAGGATAGGTAACACCGGCAGCAAAAAGTAATCGCTGCTTAACAACTTCCTGTGCAACTTCCAGTGTTAATACAGGAGCGAGGTAAATACCATATAAAATACCCTCTTCGATATAAAATTTAATACATTCACTTTCATATTTTTTACTCATACTAATTTTCAACTTATTTTTTTACAATCTTAACGGATCGATTTTTGTAATAGTTTTTTTTAACATCCATTCATTCCTTCAACCAATTCATTGCATCTTTTTCACTGCGAAAAAGTTTTAACGGAACAGGATGCTTGCTTAGATAAATGTAAATATTCCCGATCGTTTCCTGAAAAATATTATTCACAACAATAGCCGCAATGGATATTCCATCAAAACAATACGGTTCTGCCAGAAATTTTCTTGCTTCTGCAGTAACGGATTTTATTCTTCTGATATCAATTAAAACACGGTAGGTTTTACCTTCAGAAAACGTTAATCTTTGTTTAACAGCTTTTTGAGCCACATCCAATGTTACAACAGGAGGCTGGTAAATACCGAACAGAATAGCATCTTTAAAAAACAATTCTACATTCTCATCTTTATAACTGCTACTCATGCACAAACGCTTTTTACAATTCAAAAATAGTATTATCTTTAGTTTATACTAAGAAATGCCCCAAACATTTAAGCTTGTAAAATACGTGTTTGATGTAATAAAAATTGGATTTTTTTTCATTTAGATAACATAAGTTAATGCACTAATGAAAGATATTCTAGCCGGACTTTTCAACCAGGAAATCAGTATAGGACCCAAAAGTTTCCTGATTGAAGCAGGTGAAACATCTGACAGGTTCTATTACTTAAAAAAAGGAATTGTTCGGTTCTGGCATATGAGCAATGATAAAGAAACGACTACACAACTGCTTTTTGAGGGCAAGTCGTTTACATCCATAGAATCGTTTTTATTTAATGAGCCCAGTATTTTTAATATTGAAACAATTGATGCCTGCGAGCTGACATACATTACAAAAGCAGATTTTGATGCGTTTCTAACAGCACATGCAGATCTGAAAGATGCTGTATACCATAAGATTATCCACAATGTGGTGCTTAATTCCAGAAGAATTTATTCCTTAATGACCACCAAACCCGAAGAGCGTTACTGTGAACTGGTAAAAACATATCCGGAGCTGATCAGCAAAGTACCGCAGCATATTATTGCATCGTACCTGGGCATTACAACGGTATCGTTAAGCAGAATCAAAAGCCGGACAACCAAAGACGAATAAGGTCCCCAAACTGCAATCAGATTCAGAAATACAATTCAATAAGCAGAATTTCAGAGTCAGATTTTGTGCTCAAACCAGGTGAAAAATAATCTGATTAGAGATGGATATAAGTGGTGTACCAGGTTTATTTTTTTTAGACAGCGGAGCATACAAAAAAGCAGCAGACGTATCTGACAATATCAGGATCTGAAATTGGCGACGTTGAAGCATACAGTACAGCAGCTAAAGATCTTAATCAAAATGAGAGAAATCAGATAGAAGATATGCGGTCGGATTTTACATAATTCTATTTAACATAATGTAAATTATATAACAAATGAATAGCCATCAAATTGATGATTAAAGACTTATAAACATATACATTCACCCAATAACATGGTATTTAGAAGCCTGATCCAATCCTGCTGAACATACTGATCTTGCATTATCGAAAGTATTTTAGAATATTTTTACAATTTTAACGTTCAAACTCACTTTGTAAAATACACTTCTTCAAATGGAATTCTGTGTTGCGGCCAATAGATTCCCTCCGGCACACGGATTCCACAGGCTATTACCATACTGATTTCAGCACCGTATGGCAGCTTTAACAGACGCTTTAACCGCAACGAATCCAGGCCTTCCATCGGACATGTATCATAGCCGATTGCCGCCATGCTGATCATAAAATTCTCACACGCCAATGCCGTGCTTTTATGCGCGACAATCCGCATATCGGACTGCGTAAGTTGCCTGTACATGGGCCTGAAAATGCCTGCAACCTGCGCAATCAGCCATTTTAAACCTCCCAATAGCCCGAAAAAATCCATATATAAAATCGGCATTACCTTGGTAAAGTATTTTATAGCATCCTGTTCGCGTTTTGTATATGCATTAAAAGGTTTGCTTCCGAACAGCTTTCTACGGATTTCAGCATTTGCTTTTGCACGCGCTTTCCAAAGATCCTTACGGACAACAAAAACAACCATTTCTTTGGCATTTTTGGACGCATTCTGGTCCATGCAAACCTTACTCACATCCCGAAGCATTTCAGCAGATGTTATGTGATAAAATTCCCAGAGCTGCATGTTGCTGCTGTTGGGTGCCAACGCTGCCAACCGGATACATTCTTTTACTTTTTCCGTATCCAGTGATTCGGGTTGAAAAATCCGGACCGAACGCCGGTATTCTATAGCTTCACGTGCGGTTTTTTCTGTCGTATGTAGTTCCATAATAACTGCTGAATAGTGTTTTTAACGAATTCTTTCCAGCATACTAAGTTACAGGATACTTTCAATGATTGTTACATAAATTACTAATAAAATTAGTTCAATATTGATTTTTTAATTGTAAATTTACTAATATAATTAGCAAAATAACATGGATCGTTCAATCATACACATGGATCTGGATTCGTTTTTTGTTTCCGTCGAACTTTTACGTCGCCCGGAACTGAAAGGAAAACCCTTGATCATTGGCGGTTCCAGTGAACGTGGTGTGGTTGCTTCCTGCAGTTATGAAGCCCGGAAATTCGGTATTCATTCCGCCATGTCGAGCCAGAAAGCCAAAAAACTTTGTCCGGAGGCTATTTTTGTCCGCGGTGACATGCAGGAATACAGCAAGTATTCAAAGATTGTACGGCAGATCATTCACGATAAAGCGCCTGTGTACGAACAGGCATCCATTGACGAATTTTACCTGGATATTACCGGCATGGATCGTTTTTTCGGCATTTTAAAATGGACAACCGAACTGCGTGAAACCATCATTAAAGAATCCGGTTTACCGATCTCCTGCGGATTATCTGTTAACAAAGTTGTTTCTAAAATAGCCACCGGCTTATCAAAACCAAATGGCTTGTTATATGTTCCGGCCGGAACAGAAAAAGCATTCCTCGCTCCTTTACCGATTGAAAAAATTCCTATGGTTGGTAAAAAGACCACAGAGATTTTACATCAGGCAGGTATTTTCGATATCGGAACATTAAGCAATACACCTGCTGTACAAATAGAAAAACTGCTCGGCCAGCACGGGCAAGGCCTCTGGAAACGTGCAAACGGTATTGATCTTTCACCTGTTGAACCATATTCCGAACGCAAATCCATTTCCACAGAAACAACCTTTGGCGAAGACAGCACCAATGTTCCCATGCTGCACGCCACCTTGTTACAAATGGTTGAAGAGCTGTGTTTTTCACTCCGGAAAAAGAATTTCTTAACCGGCTGTTTAACCGTTAAAATCAAATATTCAAACTTTGAAAAAGAAACCCGGCAATGTTCTTTTTCTTATACCTCTTCAGATGATGTGCTTATGCAAAAGATCACAGGCCTGTTTGATGCGCTGTACAATAAACGCAAACATGTCCGGCTTATCGGTGTAAAGCTGAGCAACCTGGTACATGGAAATTATCAGATCAGTCTGTTCGAAGATTCTGAAAAAAATCAGAATCTCTACGCCGCCATGGATGCGATCCGAACTAAATTCGGTCAGGATGCTGTTAAAAGAGCAATAGGTAAAAAAACCGGACAGGGCAAATGATGTATTCGATCATTGATATTGAAACAACCGGCGGACATGCTTCGGGAAACCGGATCATTGAGATTGCAATCTATAAGTTTGATGGAGAAAAAATAACCGATACTTATCAGACGCTGATCAATCCGGAGCGTCGCATTCCTGTATTTATAACTTCCTTAACAGGCATTGATACTGAAATGGTAGCCGATGCCCCGGTCTTTGCAGATGTTGCACGGGAAATCACAGACTTTACCAGAGACAGTGTTTTTGTTGCACATAATGTCAATTTCGATTATACGTTCGTAAAGAAAGAACTGCAGGCACTTAACATGCCATACAATCTGCCGAAACTGTGTACCGTTCGTTTGAGCCGGAAAATTTTCCCCGGACTACCCTCCTACAGTCTTGGTAATCTATGCGGCAGCCTGGGTATTGATGTACAGAACAGACACCGCGCGGCAGGTGATGCAGAAGCAACGGTGAGGCTTCTGAATAAACTATTATTAAATGATACAGAAGGATTTATACCAAAGTCTTTAAAGAAAAATTCGAAGGAAACGTTACTGCCTGCAAACCTGCCGCGCGAGCAGTTTGATGCACTGCCGGAAACGTTTGGTGTGTATTATTTTCACGATCATAAAGGCAAAGTGATCTATGTAGGCAAAGCCAATAACATCAAAAAACGTGTCATCAGCCACTTTTCCGGCAAACAGCAGAATCAGAAAAGCCAGCAGTTTATGCAGGCCATATACGGACTGAGTTATGAAGTATGCGGCAGCGAGTTATTGTCTTTGCTGCTGGAATCCCATGAGATCAAAAAATATTTCCCGGTCTATAACAGCATTCAGAAATTCGGCGAAAAGAATTACGGCATTTATCAGTATGAAGATAATGCCGGTTTCATCCGCTTATCCATCGCCAAAGTAAACAAACTTCAGCACCCGCTTATTTCTTTCAGATACATCAGCGAAGCACGTACATTTCTGTTGGAAAAAGTGCGCACGTTTCAATTGTGTCACCGCCGCAGCGGTTTACAGACTGCTCCCTGTTCAGACGTTGAATTGTGTACCGCCTGTAAAGGCACAACAAGAAGCACCGCGTATAATGTAAAGATGAAACGCGCCCTGGCAACGTTTGAGCATCCGGATCACAGTTACATCATTAAACAGCCGGGCCGCACACGAGATGAATATGCGGTAATTGTTGTTGAAGCAGGCCGTTACCTGGGCTATGCCTACATACCAGCTGATCTGTCAGGATCAACTATTGAGGAACTGAAACCTTTTGTTAACCGCCATCCGGATAACCGCGACATCCAGAAGATTTTAGCCATGCATCAACGGAAAAGTATGGTTATTGCTGTTTAGTATTTTTTGTTCAGCGGATATAATCCTGTCATATTGTTTCACAGATAGGTTAATCCTGTACCGGAATTGGCTGTTGAGCATACATTAGCTCGCGTGCAAAAATGTGTTGTTGCACACGTTAAAAAGTGGAAATATTCCTATACAAAATAAAAACTTCCGGTTCGCGGAAGTTTTTTATCGAATATAATATGTTTCGTTATTTCAAAAACTGATCTTCAAAAGATGTAATATTATCCTGAAGCGTTTTTACATTTTTCTTCGCTTCTTCATCTTTTGCACCTAACACGGCACGGTTATAATATTTAGTAGAAACGGCTAATTCCTTTTGAAGATTCTGGCGAAGCGGATCTGTTGCAACAGTTGGTATTGCTTTAAATGATTTTTTAAGGTTGTTGTCACTCACCACAATCTGCTTTGAAATTTCATTAGCCTTGCGCAAACTGAAAACCGCCATATTATAATTCGCATTGAAATTCACAGAATCAATAGCTAAGGCCTTTTGATAATATTCAGCCGCATGTGGTTCATCATTGAGATTGGTATACTGCGAACCGATATTAATTAACAGCTGTACATCTTTTGGATTTTTAGTTGAAAGCACTTTCAGGTTTTCGATTGCCTCCTGTGTTTTATTCATCTTCACCATCAATTCGGTTTGCTGTGTTTTTAATGCAATGTCGGATGGATAGTTGGTTAATGCTTTTTTAGAAACCGTGTATGCACTATCCAATAAATTTTTATCCATTAACGATTCAATATCAATATAGTAAACAGCTTCGCTGGCATAGTTTAACCGAACCAATGCGGAAGAATATTTCTCTAACAGTGCCTGATCTTTCAGTTCATTGGCTGCATAAAAAGCATACACATACGCTGTTGTATCGCCTGGCTTAATGCCTTGCGCACGTTCAAAATCTGTAATAGCCTGACGGTAATTTTCAAGCTGATATAAATTCACACCGTTATTGATGGATATTGCCCAGATCTGTTCCAATGCTTCCTGAGATTTTTTACTGAACTCCCCTGCCGGTTTTTCCAGTTCAAATACTTTTTTAAATGCAGCGGTAGACGTTGTAAGTGCAGCAAGATCTGTGGGGGTTGCCTGATAAAGATCTTTATAGATTAAACCGGTGTAAAACCAGGTCTTCGGCATGCCAATCGTTTTTTCATTGACAACAGCTTTGTCAATTTCTTCTTTGGCTTTTATAAGATTACCATCGTTGCGGTACAAAATGGCGTTGGTTAAGGATGCAACCTGCGCCTGTAATGCATAAGAAAAAACAATCAAAAAGAACGTGAGAAAACGACTCATTATGTAATGGTTTTAAGGATTAGCGATGTATAAATATATTCTTTTGAACAGGTATTTCAATAGGTAAAACGATTAATCCAGGTAATTTATTCAGTATCTATTCCAGGACGGTTTTGCAGCGTTCGCGGTTCACCGCTGCGAAGAAACAACAGAACGTAAGAATCGAAGAAAGAAAATAACGAATAAGAAAGGAGAATTATTTGAATCGATTAAAACTTAACAAATAGTTTACGACATAAACAACAAAGCCATAAACCTCTACTAACGGTTTATGGCTTTGAATATAAATAACTTATTAACAATATTTTATTAATCCTTATTCAGGTGATTCTTCGGTAGAATCTTCCGCAGCATCTTCTTCTGTTTCATCCTCAGCCTCGTCTGCAGCACCTTCTTCGGCAACGATCACGTCTCCCAGATCCGGTTTCGCTAATTCACCACCTTCTTCATCGATAATATCCGTAAATTCGAACTTCGCTACAGAAGCAATAGAGTCTCCATCCTGAATTTTGATCAGACGAACACCTTGCGTTGCTCTGCCCATTACACGCAGATCGGATACAGCCATACGGATTGTAATACCGGATTTATTGATGATCATGATCTGATACTGATCGTTCACACCAAGAATACTGACAAGGTCACCGGTTTTTTCAGAGATGTTCAATGTTTTCACACCTTTGCCCCCTCTGTTTGTTACACGGTAATCTTCTATATCCGAGCGTTTTCCGTACCCTTTTTCTGAAACGACCAGCAAAGTAGTATCCGGAGAACTTACGGCAACCAGACCAACAACCACATCTTTATCGTGTGCCAGTGTTACCCCTTTCACACCTGCTGCTGTTCTTCCCATCGGACGAACTTTGCTTTCGTTGAAACGGATGGCTCTGCCTGAACGAAGTGCAATGACCAATTCATCGCTGCCTGATGTCATTTTCACATCCAGCAAACGGTCACCTTCGTGGATGGTAATGGCATTGATACCGCCGGAACGTGGTCTTGAATACGCTTCAAGTGTTGTTTTCTTAATCACACCTTGTTCGGTACACATAACAAGGTAATTGTTATTGATATAATCGTCGTCTGTTAATGTTTTAACATTAATTACGGTACGTACTTTATCACCTGGTTCAATCTGAATAACGTTCTGAATCGCACGGCCTTTTGTAGTCTTGCCTCCTTCAGGGATTTCGTATACTTTTAACCAGAATACTTTACCGTATTCTGTAAAGAACAATAAATAATTATGAGTAGATGCTACAAATAAATGTTCTGTAAAGTCAGATTCTTTTGAACCTGCTCCTTTAGAGCCAACGCCGCCTCTGCCTTGTGTTCTGTATTCAGACAGAGCAGTACGTTTAATGTATCCTTCATGAGAAATCGTGATTACCATTTGCTCTTCCGGAATCATATCTTCAATATTGATATCATCAGAAGCGTGAACAATGTCAGATCTGCGTTTATCTCCGTAGCGTTCCTTCATTTCGTCCAGTTCCTGTTTGATGATCTCCATGCGAAGTTCTTTACTCGCAAGGATTTCTTTCAACCGGTTGATCAGCGCCATGATCTCTTCATATTCCTTAATGATCTTGTCGCGCTCCATGCCTGTAAGACGTTGCAGCCTTAAGTCAAGTACCGCTTTCGCCTGAATCTCAGACATACCGAAGTTTGTCATCAAACCGATACGGGCTGCTTCCGGATCACGGGATTCACGGATCAGCTTAATTACTTCATCCAGGTGATCTAACGCGATTAAGTAACCCTGTAAAATGTGGGCTCTTTTTTCCGCTTCATTCAATTCGAATTGTGTACGGCGTGTAACAACCTCGTGACGGTGTTCAACGAAATACATAATCATTTCTTTCAGGTTCAGGGTCATCGGGCGTCCTTTAACCAGACACACGTTGTTTACACTGAAAGAAGACTGCAGCTGAGAATATTTAAATAAGTTGTTCAGTACAACGTTTGCGATTGCATCTCTTTTCAGATCGAATACGATACGCATCCCTTCTCTATCCGATTCATCACGGATATCGCTGATGCCTTCGATTTTCTTTTCGTTCACCATCGCTGCGATCTTTTCAATCATGGCAGCTTTGTTCACCATATATGGAATTTCAGAAACGATGATCTGTTCTTTTCCGGTAGATGTTGTTTCAATGGTTGAGCGGGAACGGAGTACGATACGGCCTCTGCCTGTTTCGAACGCAGAACGTATGCCCTGGTAACCGTAAATGGTTGCACCGGTCGGGAAATCCGGACCTTTTACATGCACCATCAGTTCAGGAATGGTAATATCGTTGTTGTCAATAAACGCGATCACACCGTCAATCACTTCTGTGATGTTATGGGGCGCCATGTTGGTAGCCATACCAACGGCAATACCGGAAGAACCGTTTATTAATAAATTGGGAACTTTTGAAGGAAGTACAGATGGCTCCTGTAACGAGTCATCAAAGTTGGGCTGGAAATCAACCGTATCTTTATTGATGTCCGAAAGCATTTCTTCGGCGATACGCTTTAAACGAGCTTCGGTATAACGCATGGCAGCGGGCGAATCACCATCGACAGAACCGAAGTTCCCCTGTCCGTCGACCATTGGATAGCGCAGCGACCATTCCTGAGCCATACGAACCATGGTATCGTATACAGATGAGTCACCGTGCGGATGATACTTACCCAATACCTCTCCGACAATTCTGGCAGATTTTTTATAGGCTTTATTGTAATGTACACCTAAATCTTCCATTCCATATAACACCCGGCGGTGAACTGGCTTTAAACCATCGCGTACATCCGGTAATGCTCTTGAAACAATTACAGACATGGAATAATCGATGTAAGCACCTCTCATTTCATCCTCAATATTTATTGGGATGATGTTTGTACCGCCTGAAATAGGTTGATCCGACATATATTTTGTGTAGAAATTTATTACTTGGAATAACGATACAAGATAGTGAAAATCTGCCTGTTTAGCCAGTTATAAGCAGCACAAAACACGGTAAAGTTTTCAACAGGTTGATAAGTATTTTTTGACTTTTTTATGTCTTACTATTGCAATAAAAAAAAACGTTCTTATATTTGCACTCCCTTAAGGGTAAAAGCCTCCTTAGCTCAGCTGGTAGAGCAACTGACTTGTAATCAGTAGGTCGTTGGTTCGATCCCGACAGGAGGCTCAATAAACAAAAAACTCATGATTTATATCATGAGTTTTTTTTGTTTATTGAGGTACTAGTTGCTAGCTACTAGTACCTTGACAAAAGAAAAAAATAGTTATAACTAAGCTTTCAACTTTACTCTTCTGATTATTAGTAGAGTCTAGCAACTAGCAACTAGTGTCTGGTAACTAAATAACAAAACTTCAAACCTACTACTTGACTTTCCCAAAAACGTTCTTATATTTGCACTCCCTTAAGGAAAGAAGCCTCCTTAGCTCAGCTGGTAGAGCAACTGACTTGTAATCAGTAGGTCGTTGGTTCGATCCCGACAGGAGGCTCTCTAAATTGAAAACGTCACGCCAAACAGCGTGACGTTTTTTTTTGTTTATATGCAATTCATACGCATGGTTGATATTTTCCCACGGTTAAAACCGAGGGCTATGCAAACATGAACAAACGATCTGCATAGCCCATGACTTCAGTCATGGGAAAATGATCAACCGTTTTATGTATGGTTGAAATATGAGTCAAATAGGACGTGACAAACCTAAAATAAAAATCGAGATACAGTTATACTTTACACTCTAAACTTTACCCTTCTTAAAACTTAGAACCTATTACTTAAAACCTCTAAAAACTGCTCCTTCCCGATCGTCTGCGCACATTTAAAATGCCCCTCCGGACACGCTTTATATCCATGCAGCCCGCAAGGCCTGCAACTAAGTTTCTCCGTCGTTTCGATGTTAAATGATTTGTCGGATAGCGGGCCGAAACCAAAACCCGGAACGGTAGAGCAAAACACAGCAGCAACAGGTGCATTCATAGAGGAAGCAATATGCATCGGTGCCGAATCATTTACATAATTCATCGCTGCTTTTTCCATCAGTGCAGCAGATTCTAAAAAGGATAATTTACCGGCAAGAATCTCAACGGTATTACCTGTTATGATCTGATCTTTTATTCGTTGGCAGCTTACCGCATCGCCCGGCGCTCCCAATAAATAAATGGTATACACGGATGGAACCTGATTTAAAAATTCCACCCACTTATGTTCCGGATATTGCTTGGTAAACCATACAGAATTAGGCGCAACACAAATGAATGCTTTCTGCGTATGCACTTCTACCCGTTCATAGTGTTGCTGTGTCGGATAAAGTTTGGGTTGTCTTTTTAATGTTGAAGCAAACCAGGAAACCAACGTATTGTTCCGGTCAACTTCATGTAACCCTTTATCCAGATCATGACTGAATTTCTTTGTAAATAAAAATGAAAATGGATTTTTATCATACCCTACTGTTATGCCCGCACCTGAAAATGCCGTAAGAAAACCGGTAGCACCAAAGCGCTGCAGATTAATAACCAGGTCGTATTTAGTAGAACGGATGCTTGAAAGCAAGCCAAAAAGATTTTTATACTTTGATTGTTTTTTATCCCAGATCAATACCTGTTTTAAAAACGGATGCTGCTGAAACAGCGACTCATTCCCTTTCCGAACCAGTATATCGATGTCAGCATCCGGCAGCGACTGATGAATAGACTCCAGCAGCGCGGTAGCTAAAATAGCATCACCGATAAATGCCGTTTGAATAACAAGTATTTTCTCCAATCTGATACTGTTCTTTTTCATGAAATCAGGGCAGCAAACAATTATTTAAGTGCAACTTATGGAATTTAACGTGCATAAGAAATTACTTTATCAGATAGTTTCATACACATAGAGAAGACATGTTCATATTATTAATAAGATACATGATAAAAATAATACTTGTGCAAAACACAACTGCCTTTCTGTACAGACTGGATTCCAGTTTTGATTCTCCGGCAGCTGCAACAATAATTATCAGTAAACTAAGTGCCTGCATATACCGGATCTCTACATGAAAAATCAGAAGAGGAATTACATGCAGCACAAACAGAATGGAAATAAAACAGAACGGTCCATAACTGCCCTTCATAGAAGACATCAACAGTATTCCGATAAAAAAATACATATAAAACGGCATAAACAGCGGATGCGCCAGATTGTCTAAAAGTTCTTTACCGTTAAATAATGCATTTGATATGAATTGCACGGGATGCTTTATAATGACAGCAGGAATGGAATAGTTATTTTGCTGAGGACTTCCTATCAGTGGTTCAGATGCAAGGATTGCTTTCTGATCATCAATAACGCCGGAATACCTCAATGAATACGTATGAATGAATGTGAAATAACTGTACGTATTATCTGTAAAAATACCTGCCGTTTCTTTTTTACTGCTAAGTGTATGTACAACTGCTTTATGCATCAAAACCGATACGACAAGAAACAGAAAAAAGAATGCCGACAAAACAATTTTTGTGTATGACTGTTTTATGCCGCTGCCGATAAGGCTGTGCCCAAGCAGCACAACATAAAACGGCAGCAATACAAGAAGCAGCTCCGGCCGGATACACACCGCAGGTATTGTAAACACGCATGTAAGCAGAAAACATTTTACAGAATTACTGTTAAAATAACATGACATATAAAACAACGCCGCAAGCTCTAACGCGATGCCCAGCATAACGGAATGTGAATACCCGGCAACAGAAACGGTTAAATTCGGTAAGAACAGCAAAAATAATAAACTGGTATAGGCGGTTCGTTCATTGAACCACAATTTACAGATTGAATACATATAAAAACTTGCTGCTGTTGAACTTAAAACAAAAATACATGCTGATGCATAAAAAATACTGTCGAAAACAGTCGACAATGCATACACTACTATTGAATACAAAGGTGAAAGATAAATAACACTGGGAATCCCTTCAATAATATTTCTTCCTTCTGAAAAATAATCGGTTTCCATACAAGGTATTTTGCCGATAAGCAATACACATAGTATACGTACAAGCAACGTTAAAATTAAAACGAACGTTGTTTTAGTAAATAATGTATAGATGGAAATCATAACGAATTTATTGATGTAATTAATCGTGCTATTATGTACTAGTCTACAATAATATTATAACCCATCAATAAGCGATGCAGATCCTGCGATTGAAACCGTGCTTTCTTAATTGTATTTGCTTCGGGGTGTATCAGAAAATTGGTATTTGTTCTGAAATCCACCCCGCTTAAATTGGTGTCTGAAAACAAGGCATCCAGCAGATTACAGGCCTGCAACTTGCTTTTTGACAGATCTGCTTGTGTAAAATTAACACCTTCCATATTGCATTCCGTAAAAGTACTTTTATATAGTTTCTTTTTATCAAACGATGCAAAAGAAAGATTGGAATGTGTTACATGTATTTCAAATCCAAAATCACGTGTTTGAGAAAAGGACAGGCCAAGCATTTTACATTCAATAAATGTACAGTTTTTAAGAGAGGCAGCATCAAGTGTGGCATTGCTTAAGTTACACTGCTCAAATGTACAATCGATTAAGTCTACACCATTTAACCGTGCGTTTGTAAAGTCGCAATTTAAAAATAGCATATTTTCGTATTCAGCTTCTTCCAAACGCAGACCGGAATAATCTTTTGTAACAGACGTTAATTTAGTTTTCATGCAAATCAGGCACTTCTGGTTTCAAACGTAAATGTAACTTTTTAAATACATTTTTTTAAGCACACAACTTTTAACAGAATTCACCGTTAGACTGTAAGTAAATTGCTTGATGGTTTGACTTTTATAAATACGACTCAATTATTTGTAGTTATATTCATAAATTAAGCTTATCTTCAGGAACGGGAATTGGCTTGTTGTCTCTACTCTTTAACAATTTTAACTTAAAAAGTAGAGTATGATCATATTTGCCTTTCTTGTAATCCACTGGTACGTTTCCTTGTTTTTTCAATCCGTATTCCACCATCGATATTCTGCTCACGGTATTTTCACGATGTCCAAAACATGGGAAAAAATCTTTTATGTAGGCTGCTTTATTGCTCAGGGTTCTTCCTATATCAGTGCGAATGCTTATGGTAAACTGCACCGTTTGCACCATGCCCATACCGATACGCCTGAAGATCCGCACTCTCCGCAAAACTCATCCAATGCCTTAATGATGATGTGGGAAACACGTAATAATTACATTGATGTATATACAGGAAAAACACCTGTTGATGAACGCTTCACAAAAAATTTACCCGACTGGCCGGTATTTGAAAAATACGCGCATACGTTCTATACACGTTTTGCATGGATCTTTTTATACGTTTTGTTTTACGTAGAATTTGCTACCGCCTGGTGGATGTTCTTATTTCTTCCGGTCACTATTCTTATGGGCTCCATACAAGGTGTTGCTGTAAACTGGTGGGCACATAAATTTGGGTATGTAAACTGCAAAGTAAACAATACATCTAAAAATATACTGCCGATAGATGTGATATTCTGGGGAGAATCGTTTCACAACAATCACCATGCAAACCCCCAGAATCCCAACAATTCGATTAAATGGTTTGAATTTGATTCCGGATATCAAATGATGCGTTTTCTGAATATGATGCGTATTATTAAACTCAAACCCTATTATTCAGTGCTTTAAAATCTCAAATAAACAACATACAATTCGCCGCGGCGAACCGAACGGCTTAAATAGTTGCAGCTTGCATCTGTTTAAGCCGTTTTAGTTTATACAGAATAAATTCAACGTATAAATAAATTACTTTCTATCAAAAATCATTCGCCTGGGGTAAATTGTTTCTTACTATTTGGAATTTGTGTTTTGTTTTTTAAAATCGGAACTTACAGATTCAAAATTAATTCTATTTAAAACAATGGCATTCACAACAGAAAAAGATACCGTTAGCTATAGCCTTGGTGTAAACATTGCAACAAGCCTTAAAAATCAAGGATTTGATGACTTAAATTTAGATGCACTTACAACAGCATTAAGCGATGTATTTGGCAATAAAACGTTACAGATAGATGAAGCAAAAGGCGGGCAAATATTAAATGCTTACTTCCAGGGTATGCAGGAACGCAAACAGAAAAAAAACATTGAAGAAGGCGTTGCTTTCTTAAAGGCAAATGGTGCTAAAGCGGATGTAATTACGTTACCTAGCGGTTTGCAATACAAAGTGCTGGTTGAAGGAAATGGCCCTAAACCAACCGCTACAGACAAAGTAACAACACACTACCACGGAACATTGATCAACGGTACGGTATTCGATAGTTCTGTTGAACGCGGACAGCCTGCTACTTTCCCTGTAAACGGTGTAATTGCCGGCTGGATCGAAGCCTTGCAGTTAATGCCTACAGGTTCTAAATGGCAGCTATATGTACCATCTGACCTGGCGTATGGTGCAAGAGGTGCTTCTGAACTGATCGGGCCACACACAACGTTGATTTTTGATGTTGAATTAATTTCTATCAATTAATTTTCTTCATTCTTCATAATAAAAAAGACCGTTCAATACGGTCTTTTTTGTTTCAACAAATTGAATTTTAAACAATTAAATATCTATTGAAATTTCGTTACTTTTTAAAAAACTGCATGTATTATAAGTAAGGGTAAACATATACAACCAATACTTTATGATATGAGATTTGAAAGACTTTTTACATTCAGCTTTGTATCTGCAGCAATTTCTCCATTGAAGTTGATTTTAATAAATCGTTTTTCCGGTTTATTCTTTTTGCTTTTATTTTGTTTTTCTTCTATAGCAGAAGGTACGAAAGAATTACGGCCAACAGCATCCGATTTTGGTTCGCTTCAGATATATGACCGGGGCCGGCTTTTCGCCACGTACAACGCTCCTGCAATGGACCGTTTATATGTGCATATCTGCTCACCGGGTGAAATCATCTACTTTGGATTTAAACAGCCTGATAACGATGTGTTTTTCCGGTTAAAAGACCCATCAGGAAATATTTTATCCCCATATACTTCTCAACCGGTACCGAACAGTGGTGCAGGATATATTGCAACATATAACCAGGCCGTTACCGGGCCTTCACAGATTGCCGGTGCGGGTGGATATAACGCAATGAGTTATACAGCGCTGGTTGCAGGTGATTATTATTTCGAATTCAATACCGGTTCTGCTACTACCCCACCTGTAAATCCTGCGAATGGAAATGCACAACGCTTTTTTGACCTGCTGGATATTACGGTAGCTTCCGGTGCGGTAGCAAAACCGGGAAGATTATGGTCGTATTCCTGGGATATCAATACAACTGCTACCAACAATCCATTTACAGGAAAAATGTATATTCTATCAACGGATAGCATTGTTACTTCTATTGACTTTAATGGTATGCAGCCTTTTGGTGCCGTCATCGCTGCTAATTCAACAGGGTTATCCAATACAGGTAATCTTGTAACGGATCGAAAAAGTAAAGTGGGGAATTTCTCTGTTCCCGAATATAAAATATTTCTGAATGATCCGGACAGAAACTGCTACCCTACCGGAAGCTTTGGAAACATTATCGGACAACCGATTGTAACCGGCTGCGATCCGGCCACCAGATGCATCAACATTGCTGTAAACAAACCCGGCAAAGTTGAAATTGTGCTGGACCTCAATGGTACTGCAGGCTACCAGCCCAATACAACAGATCTGTTGATCATTGCAGATGTTGTTGCGGGACAAAACTGCATTCCCTGGGACAGTAAAGATGGACTGGGAAATTATGTTACAGCCATTACCGGAATTCCGCTTGAAATAAGCTATCTGAATGGGGTTACACATTTACCCTTATATGACGTTGAAGCCAATCCGAATGGGTACATTGTAGAATTGATCCGGCCTGCAGGTGCTAAACCAAATCTGTATTGGGATGATTCTGCGATTAACAAAGGCACTGCACCTGATGGCAAGGTAAATCTCACCGGATGTTCCAATGCAGGCGGCTGTCATAAATGGAAAGACCGCGGCGATAATGCTTCGGCAGAAACCATTAACACCTGGTGGTATCCGAACATCATAACCAGGAATCTTATATTTGATATTCCTGCAGCAACCGTAGATGCAGACAACCGCAACATCGCCGGTGAATTAAACGATAGTCTTGTATGCGAAAGTATCAGTTCCTTTAAACTCAGTGGTGTTGTAGAAGGTACAACGCTTGGCGGCTCCTGGACTGGCGGCGCAGGAACATTTTTGCCATCCAGAAATGTAGTCAATCCAACCTATGTGCCGAATCAAACAGAACGGAATGCAGGTTCTGTTAAATTATATTTGACTTCAACAACCAATGGAATCTGCCCTCCTGCTAAAGATTCTGTTATAATACTATTTGAAAAAGCACCTGTCATAAAAACAGATGCCGATAAAACCATTTGTTCTACAACGAAGACAATTCCTGTGAATGCAATTCTTACCAATGCTGCAACCGGCATATGGAAAGGCGGCACCGGAACATTTACAGTACCAACAAACAAGTCTGCGGTGTATACAGTTTCATCTGCCGATACAACAGCCGGAAGTATTGATCTGATATTTACGTCTACCGGTATGCGCTTATGCGCGCAGGAAGACGATACCATTCATCTGTCCTTTGAAAGGCCACCTGTTGTGCGTTTAGCGGCAGATAAAATTATTTGCGCACTCAATAATACCTTACCTGTATCTGCTGCACTTGTTAACGGCGCAACAGGTATCTGGACCGGAGGAAACGGATCGTTTGCTACAGCTTCTGCTTTATCAACCAACTACTTTATAGCACCCGCCGACATTACTGCCGGCAACATTAATCTGATATTTACATCAACCGGAGTACGCACCTGTCCGCAGCAAGACGATACCATAAGTATCACATTACATAAACCCGTATCATTGGAAGTTGGCCCGCCGATGACAATTTGTGAGGGCATAACAACTGTAAACATCCATGCTGCAGGAGATAATACCGCAGCACTCAGCTGGACAGGAGGCAACGGAAGTTTCTCAAACAGTAATGGATTAACAACCACATATACATTAGCCCCTGCTGAAATACATGCGTCTCACATTGATTTAACACTTACCGGAAAAAGAGGCGTCTGTCCGGACTCTTCGGATGTATTATCTATCATCATCACACCCATTCCATCTGTAGACGCAGGAAAAGATACCTTAATCTGTAAAGCAACGAATTTCACACGTACCGGATCAGGTTCTTCAGGGGCAGCTTTCAAGTGGTATAGTATTCCTTCGCAAACGATTCTTGCAACACAAAACAGTATTACACTTCAGAATATACAAACGGCAGGTGATTATGTACTGGAAGCAAGCAGTGCAAATAACTGTTCCAATACGGATACGATTTCTATTCAGGTATACGAACTTCCAACGTTAAATCCCGGCGGTCCGTTTTGCTTTGAACCCGGATTAACGCTGCATGCAAACGCCTCCGGACTACCAGCTGTTTCTGCTACGTATATCTGGCAGTCAGGAAATAACGTACTGCAATCCGATCCGATACATTCCGATCTTATAGTATCAACTTCCGGTGACTACACATTGACTTACAAAACAGCCGGATGCAGCAAAGACGCCCTGGTAACAGTAAAACCCAAACCAATTCTTTTCACACCCGAACACGAATTGTTTTCCTGTGAAGGAAGTACCATAACATTGCTCACGAATCCCCGGGCAGGATCTGCCTACACGTGGAGAGATAAAAACGGAACTGTTCTTCAAAACAGTTATATGGCAACAGTATTTTCAACAACAGATGCTGAAACATATGTTGTTACAGAAACCGATGCGAACGGATGCTCAAATAAAGACAGCATCATTGCTACAGGAACTCCTATCCCGCAGATAATAACAACCGATGCGGCAATCTGTGCAGACTCATCGGCTGCATTGGATGTAACCACCACAAATATTCCGGCTCATTTACTTGCATCACTGCAATACGAATGGAGACAAAACAGTCAGATTATTATTTCAATGGATAAAACCCATAATACATCTGCTCCCGGAATCTATAACGTAAAAGTATCGCTCGGTACGTGTTCTTCTGATAAGAATATTCAGGTAACGGTACATGAGCTTCCGGTACCAACGCTACCTGCGAGCTACGTTTTCTGTTCAGACAACGGCAATACCGTAACGCTGGATGCAGGAGCATTCAACAGCTACAAGTGGTCATCTGCAAATGAAACGTCACAAACCATCACCGTAAACCATGCAGGTATATATGATGTCCTTATAACAAATGCATTCAACTGCAAAGCACAGGCTTCAACAAGCGTTACAGAAATATGTAAGCCGGCATTATTTGTTTCCAATGCGTTTTCACCTAACGGCGATGGTATAAATGACACTTATGATGTGTTTGATTCGCATGTAGGGGCATATTCTATGACAATCTTCAACCGTTGGGGCGAAGTTATTTTCCACTCAACTGATAAAACAGTATATTGGGATGGTACCTATAAAGGAGACAGTATGCCTGTAGGCGTTTATCCATATGTGATTAAATACGAAGGCGACTCTGAATTATATAAAGGGCCATTTCAACTTGAAGGCAGTGTAACCATTGTAAAATGATGAAAAGAACGTATTACCCCGCACTCATTCTTGCGATCGTATTTCTTTCCTGTTCCAAAGAAACGTATCGTACGAGTAAAGATCATCAGATGACCGATAAAGCTAAAAAGTCACACCATTTTTTAGCCAGACAGGCACATATCTTAACAAGCAAAAATATTGAAGACCGGGAAACAAATGTTAAAAAGGCAACCCGGAAAAATGCGAAACAGCAGGAACAGCTAAACGCCGCCAATGCAAAAACAAGCAAGGCTGCAAAAAAGAAAACATTTTCCGGGGAATTTAATTTCTATTGATGAAACAGGCAACAGCGTATTTATTCGTCTTTATGTTTATCGGTACTTTGGGTATAGAAAGTAGCGCACAGGATTATCAATTCTCCCAATTCTATGCGAATATTTTATACCTGAACCCTGCCTTTGCAGGCAGCGCGCATAAAAACAGAGTTATACTGCATCAACGTTTGCAATGGCCTGCGCTGGATGCTACATACACAACGTCTGTTGTTTCGTTCGATCATTATTTTGCGAATACACGTAGCGGTGTTGGAACAATCGTTTCAAGGGATATACAAGGAGGTACAAATATCAGTTCTACAGATATTCAGCTGCAATATTCCTATGAACTATCCATCAGTGAAAAATATTCGTTCCGTGCAGGCTTGCAGGCAGGATATGTTTCAAGAAATATTAATTACTCGTTGCTGACATTTCCTGATCAGTATAATACCGGAGGGCTTACATCAAACGCAAGCACTGAACCATATGGCGTGGATAAAAAAAATTACCTGGATCTGTCTTCCGGAGGTGTTTTTTATTCAGATAAATTCTGGGTTGGTCTTGCCTATTCGCATATGAATACACCCAACCAATCGTTCTATGGAGAAAGCAGCCCGCTACCATCTAAGTATAGTTTAACAGGTGGCTATAAATTTTTGATCTCTAAAAACGGGCATGCAAACGCGCTTACTGAAAAGGGAAAATCTTATCTGATACCAACAGCACAATACAAATCTCAGGGTAAATCAGATCAATTGGATCTGGGTGCATACGCCTTATTAAATAACACCATGCTAGGCGTTTGGTACAGAGGCATACCCATAAAGAATTATTCGAAAAAAATAATGAACAACGAATCGGTTGTTGTATTGATCGGCTACAAATTTAAACAACTGAGTTTAGGTTATAGTTATGATTTTACGGTTTCAAAACTTACCACAGCCAAGACCGGCGGAGCACACGAATTTAACCTTACGTTCCTTTTTGGAAACCCCAAATCGCGTAATAAACCGCTGAGAAGAATCCCTTGTCCGGAGTTTGACTAATTATCCATTTTTTTAACCCACTGAAAGTTATCTATTTGCAAATAAAAATAAGTATCTGACTCATTTCAGGTGCTTAAAAAAGCATTTTTATAGAATATAAGAAACGGCAATTATTCATCGTTTTTTGCCGGTAGGCTATTCACACCTTCATAAAATAAAAACTTACAGATCCGTCCGCAAGAACGTTTGTCACCATACATAAGCGTATAATCCGTGATTTTTTTGTATATTCTATATTGTATCGAATATTATTTCGATCGTATATTTGTAGTAACATTAACCGGTAAACATTGTTGTTCAGAGTTCATTCATTTATTTCAGTAAAATCATTCAGACAATCCGTATTGTTTGGAATGATTGCATTGACTGTATACAGCTGTATGCCTATTCAGGCATATCGCTATATTGTCCCGGATGAGCAGGACGTTTATCGATTTAAATATGAAACCGTTAAACATGCCGATACGTGTTTTGAATTTAAAAAAGTTCCTGTAAAAAAATCATTTGAAGTAGCAAACTGGACCTCAAAAGTACCTTTAATAAAATTACCCCTGGATCAGTTTTTAAAAGAACAAAAAACGAAATACTTTGTAGTTATTAAAAACGATAGTATCCTGTATGAATATACAGACAGGAAAATAAAAAAATACAATCCGGTTCCCTCCTTTTCAATATCCAAATCGTTTGTATCCGCATGTCTCGGAATAGCTATCCAACAAGGGTATATAGGTTCTGTAAATGATCGTGTAACAGATTATTTGCCGGAACTCAATTATCATAAGAATTTTGAATCCCTAACCATCAACCATTTACTGAATCAAAAATCAGGCATCAGAATGCGCGTTCCAAATGTTGCAGATGCTTATTATGGTAAAGTTGAAAATGTATTGCCTTATATCTATTTTGACCATAAGCCCGGTGAGCATTTTGAATACATTAATATCAACTACACCTTATTGGGCTTAATCATTGAACGTACAACCAAACAGGATCTGCATAAATACTTCTCGGATAATATCTGGTCTAAAATCGGCACCTGTGATTCTGCCGTATGGGGCTATGATTATAAAACCAAACATACACGCGCAATAGGCTGTTTCGCGGGTTCTGCAAGGGATTATGCTAAATTCGGTATGCTGTATCTAAATAACGGCAGCTGGAAAGGAAACCAATTGATTGATAGTAATTGGGTGAAGCAATCTATTACTCCTGTAAATTCATTGGGGGAAAATGTAGGCTACAACAACAGCTGGTTTATCGGAGAAAAAGAAGTTGGAGATTATATGGCTCTTGGTATGTATAGACAGCAGATTTACATTAATCCTGAAAATAACGTTGTCATTGTTTCCTTAATGAAATTCAACAAAGAAAACCTCGACTTACGCTGGTGGCAAATATTGAGACAAGTTACAGAACAAACAAAATCTAACTGATCAGCGTTAGCTTTTATTTAGTTTTATTTTTTGCCTGCTGTTTATATTTCATTGTATCCTTAAGCAATTGTGTATCATTTTTATTGAATCCTTTTAACATAGAAACGATAAAGGGATTTTTTTCAACGTTTTTCGCTACAATTTCATAAGCAATCTCTCTCATTGGCTCTGCCAGTTCATTCCCTTTTTTATATTCATGTTCAATAACCGTTAAAAACACTTCGCTGTTATGTTCTGTAACATCGTTGTGATACACATCGTGAATTTCATTTTTCAATATTTTCAAATCTGAAATATTGGAAAAATAATTGTTCAGACAATTTGAAGCATCTCTGTTCGTCCTCCATCCGTCTAACAGTAAAGCCTGCGCCCCTATTGTGTTCTTGATTTTGTTCTTATAAATTAAAGACGCTTTTATATATTGGTTACGAAGTTTGTAATCATCTACCACTTTTTCATAATACACATTGGCATCCTTATTTTTGTTTATCGAAACATACAGGTCTCCTACTTTCTCATTTTCATTTAATTCTTTGTACAACATGATGGCTTCATCGGTCATTTTACCATGCTCATAACATTCTGCAGCTTTCAATTTATTGCCTGCATGCTTTACGTAAATGGTTGCAGCTTCCTGGTAATATTTTCCGGATTCAAGTGCCTGTGCTGCAGAGTGGTAATTTTTCAATAATTTTAAATACACAAAGGCTGCTTTTTGATATTCCTTTTTATCAAGCAACTCCTGAGCAGATGCGTAATATTGTCTTTGCAGGTCATAATAATGATTACCCAGATCTATAGAACCGCCGCTGGCTGAACCCTTAGCATGGTGCAGCCAGGATAAATCCATCCAGCGTTTGGTTAAATCAAACGAAGATTGATTACCGCCTCTTGCCGTACCTCCTTCGTCTAGCGGAATAGCATACTTCAATGCTTCTTCCAGATTGTTCTTAAAGAGATCCATCAGCTTATCAATTTGTTTCTGATTTCTTTTTTCCAGGTCTTCAAAATCCTGCTGAAGTTTTTTCGAAAAACGGTTGTTTGAAATACGGTGCAGCCAGGATTGAAATTTAGATAGTAATCCATTAGCTGGTGCAATGCTCTCCGTTTGATTCCGTAAAGCTGCACCATCGGTTTCACGGCCATTAACTGATTTTGAAAATAACAGCTTATAAAAACCAAGCTTCAGCTTTTCAAAAATAGTTAACGGTTCTTCTTTTATTTTTTCTTTTTTAGGGAAAATATTTTCTTCCAGATTCTTCAGAACTTCTTCCGGTGATAAGGATTTTATCTGAAAAGCATGTATCGATGAAGGTATAAAAGCACCTTGCTCAGGTACCGTAACAGCAGCAAGGCCGCTCGCCGGAAGCTCAATATACTGGTCAAGATCAAGCGCATCCGTTAAGGCTGTCATACCAAAATCGGGATGGATTATATGCATGGCAGATCCCAATGCCGATTCCATTTCTTTTTCTGTAACAGCCGGGTATAAAATTGTTTTTTCCGGGATAAAGAAATTGGAAGACACCTGCTGGCATAATTCATTTTTACCAAGAAGATAATTGTCTATTTTACCAGCATATATAATTAGACATCCCCAGACTGAATTGGCCGTTGTTCCCGGTATCGGAAAAATCTGACAATTTTCCGATATCAGATTCATGCGTTGCATTTCCTTCATCCATTGCCTGACAGATGCATCCTTAATAAGGATTCCTCCTATCGGAAAACTGTTTTTATGATGCGGATTAATTCTTAGTTCCATAGGATTGAATATTTTTCACAAACGCCTGGATGTACTTATCGTAAAAAAGAGACGGAGGTATAATCGTCAGCTTTTGTTCTTTAGCAGGCATTTCTTTTATTTCTATTGTTGAGCCATGTATTTCCAGCATTCGCCTGATCGTCTCTGCCTTTCCCATGGATACATATTGAATAATTGTTCTCGGCAAGGATCTTGAATGCATAATTTCGCCACATTCATGTCTCGGAATATCTGTCTGTTCATGCAGTGCCTGAATTTGAGGTAATACATTCTGACCCGTTTTTTTTAAAATCAGTTCAACCAGCGGACTTTTATAATAATATTCATAGCCGGAGAAATCATTTCCTGCGGCCAGCCCCAAGGCTGATTCAATAATGGATGGAATGTAAATCAACGGAATGTTTTCATCACTGCTTTTCAGTATTAGTACGCCTGATCTGTTTACTTCAATACAGCTCCCATCATCAAATACAAATTCATTCGGTTTTGTTTTAGTAGATCTGTTTGTACTGGAAATGTGTGTTGTTTTTTCCAGTTTAAAATACGAATTACTTTTTAAATGAAGCTCATGGATGTTAAATACCAGGTTATTGTTTTCATTGATAAAAACATCATTTATATTTTTAAATATACCTTGTGTATAGCTTTTATCTGGTACTAAAGCTAACGGCTTTTTTATCGTAAATAAATCTTTTTCCTGTATATATGAATCAAGTTCAACGGTTCCATCAATGCCAATACGCCATATATGATTGTTTTTATGATAAAAACTCTGATCAATGTATATGAAATTCTTATATACATGATTCATTCCGAATTCATTAAATGTTACCGTTTTTTTATCCCCTGTAGCAATATTTAGTAATACAATTATTTTTTTCTGTACATGAAACATAAATAACATATGTTCTCCGTTATTCAACTCAACTATTTCACATATGCCGTCAGCAAAAGGTATATTTTCATGTACAATTACCCAACCTTTTTCATTGTGTTTTGCAAACCGGTCGTATTTTTTTACAAGTGCCTTCTCTCCTGTTATCTGATACAACTCTCCGTTTGGAGCAAGTAATTGCTGTTTAACATGCGTTGCATTCCTTACCAATAGCGGATAATTGAGTACAGACTCATTGCGCAGATTAAGTTTGGCTGTTGCAGGCTTCTTTTTCAAAAGCTCTTCTAACGGCAGTTTAATATGCTGAATATGTTTCTGACTCTTTTGCTGCTTTTTAAAGACATCAATATTCCCGTCAAAATCGGTATGGATATAATAGTTAATAAACGGGCCATACGTGCCCAGGCTATTATACATAGCCGTTTGTTTCGCTGCAGAAGATTCAGTAAGCAAAAACAATTCTGTATCTTTATCGGGCGGATTTTCTTTAAAATACAACGACAATCCGCTTGAGGCATCTGCACTGCCTTCCAGTATCTGCATGCCTTCTATGAGGGCATGAATGTTATCCAGAACAATGGGTTTGAATGAACGGCCAACAGAAAACGCACTGCATTCTATCGTAGCAGTTTTAGGCGCTTTAGCAATAGCCAGCATCGTTGCAAAAGCTATTAATTTGGGTGTTCCCCAATTTCTTAAAGACACATCTATCAGGAAAACGCGCTTGAGTTTATTATTTGACGGAGGAATTTCGCGTTCAATATAAAGTGCTTCATTGTTGGCAAGCCGGGAAAGAAAAAGAATATCTTCGTTTGCAAATTCTGACAATAACAGTTTATCAAACGAACCTTTATTTGTTACATCAGAAATACCGCCAAGCGGCTGCTGATCTGCCAATGACCGGTGGAACGGAACATTTAGTCCGGATAAAATACGTTCAGCAAATATACCCAACTGAAACGTTCTGTTATCAGCAATCAGTTCATCTATAAATGTTTGTTTATTATTCCCTTTTCTGGTTTCTTCTTTGGGAATAATAACTTCTGTTACTTCAGGTATCGATGCGATTTTATCTATGATCGCATCTACACTTTTGAAGCGCGAACCAAGCAATGAAATCGTTCTGAAATCTCTGCTGTAAATGGTATGATTCAATTCCTTTTTTTCAGCAAAAAGCGCTGTATTTTCTTTATTTACATCATACCAGCGAATAATCTCCCTGGAGTTTTTTACAGAAAAAATATTGTGGCAATTTTCAAAGATTACCTGTAAAAGAAGTACACGTTTGTTTCCTTTTTTATATTCTTCCGGCATTTCTGAAAGCAGTTTCAAAAAAACAAATGCTTCAACCAGATAGGCATTGCCTTCTTTATTTATTTCATCTGCAAATTTTTGCTGCAATACATCCAGGGCAACATTTCCCTGAGCGTTGGTTGCAAGGATTGCAGCCAGCAACGCACCAAATGGTGGTAAACCCTGGTCTGAAAGTATTGCAAGCACTTCTTTTATAAATGCCCGATAAGCAATCGTGCTATGATCAGGTATAGCAATAACTTCGGCATTGTCTTCCCACTGCCAGAAATAATTGGTGTACGCATTAAAGTAATCATTCATTTTCATATACCGAAGAATAAAAAAGCGGATGATTTACTGTTGCACGGAATGATCCTAACGATAATGGTTTGAATGCCTGTCTGTCTATTAATTGATACGTATTATTGGAATTCCACAAAACAACAACTTGGTTTTCAGGATTTATTTTATGCCGTATTTTGTTTGCAAGAACAGGAAGTTCAAAGTCAAAGCCTACCGGCAGCAGCATTTCCTGCTGCTGCCAATACGTATTACCAGTAACCGGCAGCAATGGTTTACCAACTAAGAGCACGTTCTTTTTATTCAGAATCGTCCATTGGATAGATTGTAAGCGAATAGCCGGTGCTGTTTCTATATAGTGCTTCAGCGTCTCAAGTGTTGTAATCATGGCACAGGCTTCTTCTTCTTTTTCGGAAACAATCAGTTCAATACTGATTTTATCATGTATGCCGAAATAATTATGGTTAAATGCGGGCAGGATTACTGGCAACGCCCTGTCAATAGGTGTCCACAATAAGGATAAGGGAATATTTCTATCCGGCAGCAAACTATTCTGCAGATAAAGTTTTGTTTCCTTCGAATAATAAATTGTTTTGTATGGAATGCTTTTAACTTCTACCGAATGAATCTGCTCAGGTGTAAAATCTTTGATCCATATTTTTTTTTCATCAAAGGCAACCTTCAAATTATTCCATATCCGTATCGTGCCTAAATCTGCTTTATGCACTTCATCCAACAGTAAGAAATAGCTTATATCGTTTGAAGCATTTTGTGCCATAAAGATTCTATTTTTTCCTGTATATGAAGTTTGTGTTCGTTGTTTTTGATCCAGTTGCTGCGTGTCTGTAAATACCTTAATTTATCTTTTACAACATTCTGTTCTTCAAAAGATAAATTACCGGATTCCCACTTTTCTGTTAACTGAATTATTTCTTTAATAAGCTCTTCTGCATTCGGCGTTTTATTGTATTGCGCCTGCGGATGCGCCAAGGGATTTGTATCCTTCTCTATGATCGTATTAATAATGCCTTCAAGGATTTCGATCTGTTCTTCTGTATCCCATACATGTTTTAATACCCACAGATCCGATGGGATTACTTCTTTTCTGTTACTCATTACAGCACTTGCTGCCAAGAGATTCTGAATCTTCACCGCTCTCCTGTCTGAAATTTTTATCCCCGTATTTCTAAGATTGTGTATCAGGTCAACATATTGCCTGCGCACTGTTGATACATCGACTTGTTTGGCGTATTGCTGCAGCTCAATTATTTCTGCCGGAGCAATAGCAGGTTTTTGATTTTGATTTCTGGTTTCAAGATTCCAGCCTGCAACCAATACTTCTTCAAGCAAATCGGTATCTACATAATCACAGCGAGCACGAATCAGGAACCGATCAAGTAAGGCATTTAACGATTCGTCTTCCGGCAATACGTTGCTCGCGCCAATAAACATGAGCGCTGGTAACTTTTTAGTTTCCTTTCCTCTTCTGAAAATACGTTCATTTAATGCCGTTAATAAACTATTCAGGATGGCACTGTTGGCATTGAAAATTTCATCCAGGAAAACCATGGAAGCTTCCGGCATCATACCTTCTGTATTCGTTACCAAGTCCCCTTCTTTTAATTTCCGGATATCAAACGGCCCGAATAATTCTCCCGGTTCTGTAAATCGGGTTAACAGATATTCGAAATTTTTACCATCCGAAATACACGCCGATAATGCGCGTATAATCGCACTCTTGGCTGTACCCGGGGGGCCAAGCAGGAATGCGTTTTCCCTGGCAATCAAACTTATTCCCAGCAGGTCAATAATTTCATCTTTACCTACAAAGGAAGTTTTTATATGCTTTAGTACAGCGTTAAGCTTTTCAATATGTTCCATCTATATATTTTTCTCTATTAAATTCTTTCCAAAACTGCTCAGCAAAAAGACCTAAATGCGCTGCAACAGTATCTTTGCATGCATCCTGGTTAGCCAGATCTAATTTTTTATAAGTGATGATACGATTTATGTATATGCTTTTTAAGGCATGCTCAATAAACATGCTGTTAAAATCAAGCAACTGTAACGGCAATGTATAGTTAATGCCTGAGTAGTGCCAATAAATAAGTTTTCGTTCAAGTATTTCAATGATTGAATCTTCACTGTCAATCATTTTCAGTTGCACCAGAATATCAGGTAAAAAACGCAAACAAAGATCTACCGATAAAACAGCTGATGCGGTACGTGTAATATTGTAATCAGGCAGCAGTTGTTCCAGGTCTGTTTCTTTATTTTCCCGGTATAACAAGAGTTGTGCTGCTGTATAAATTGTTTGTGCTGCCCATAAAGCAGCCTCTGTTTCAAACGCAGGAAGATTGTGATCAGGATATTCCAATATTTCCTTTTGATATTCTTTTTGAAGAAATTCTACAACTGCTCCGGTATATTTTTCATTGATGTGTACTATGTTTCCATACAAAATAACCTCTTCCTGTTTACGAAGTGTACGGATCATTTCTAAAAAATAATTATCAGTCATTAATAAAGGGGAGCAATAGATTTATGAAAATACAGTAAGGGGCAATTCTGATTTGAGGAATTATTTAATATGACTTGAAAATACGTTGAAATAATTTTAAAGTTTAATTATTTTATAAAAATCTTGATACATAGAGTTGCTACGGGTCTAAACACAAAAAACCCTTATCGATTAGGATAAGGGTTTGATAGAGTATTATGATTAAATTAATTAAGGCGTCTGAATATTAAACTTTCCATTAGTTACGGTAACAGTAGCCGGTCCTGGCGTTCCACCCAGACCTGTATCAGGTACTTGAGGAGCTGTAAAACTAAACGTACCTTTGATTACTTTCGAAATGGAATTGTATTCGGTAACCGTCACCTGTCCGGAAGTAGCTTTATATTGGATAAAATTGCTTGTGTAGTACTCTGCTCTATAACTGCCGCTTAATGTTATTTCATACGTACCCGGAGCCGTAACATTTTCTAAATTCAGAAAAATGGGTGCTCCGCCGAATCCATTACTTCCCGTGATATTAACCTGACCATTATTAACACCATAATATGGATTTGCAGCTGACCAATTTGCTCCGTTAATAACAGCTGTCATAGATGATTTACCTGGGTAAAAAACGTTTTTAAAATCTCCTGTAAATGTAGTTGCTCCGGTAGAAGACATCATCGTTAACTTAAAATAACCTGAAACTGTCTGATTCACTCTATCAATCGATGTAATTACAATTTGGCCTGAATTATTGTAACTTACATAAACATCTGCTGTAGTATTTATTTCAATAAATTTATTGAAATCTGTAGGAGTCAGATTATATGTCCCTACTATGCCGGCAATAGTATCTACCTGAAGTTTGAAACCGGTGCCGGTAATTACCAGATTTTTTGTTGTTAGCTGTCCTTTAACTGCCAACTGTTTCGTTTCATTATTTCCATTCCAATACACATTACCATCTGTTGCATGTAATGTAACAGTAGAGTTTGCTGGTGATGCTGGAGTGGGGTCACTGCTTTTTTTGCAAGCAGAGGTCATCGATACGATCAAAATAGAAAATGCCAGATAGAATAATTGTTTCATTTGAATAAATTAAAATTGTAAATAATAAATAAAATTAAATATTTATTATAAAATAGCAAATCAATTTATCTCACTTGCCTGCATTGTTTTAGTGGTGTATGTAATTACAGGAGGGCTAATGTGGTCTGTTTAAAATTATATAACACAAAAAACCCTTATCGGTTAGGATAAGGGTTTTGATAATAAGTTGGCAGCGACCTACTCTCCCACATTTGACTGCAGTACCATTGGCGCAGTTGGGCTTAACTTCTCTGTTCGAAATGGGAAGAGGTGAACACCAACGCTATAGCCACCATTAAGGTGTGTGTCTGCTTTGCTTTTCTGTCTCCGCTGGAGAACCTGGCTGTTTAGCAAACTAATAGGTTTGACCTAATGATTATAGGGTATATCAAAGTACTTTTCCAAAGAAAATTATCGGGTAATTAGTACTGCTCAGCTATGCCATTTCTGACTTTACACTTGCAGCCTATCAACGTCATAGTCTCTGACGTCCCTGTATGGAAGTCTCATCTTGTGGTGAGTTTCGCGCTTAGATGCTTTCAGCGCTTATCTCGTCCCAACGTGGCTACTCTGCACTGCACCTGGCGGCACAACAGATACACCAGAGGTTAGTCCAACCCGGTCCTCTCGTACTAAGGTCAGGTCCACTCAAACTTCCTACGCCCATCACAGATAGGGACCGAACTGTCTCACGACGTTCTGAACCCAGCTCGCGTGCCACTTTAATCGGCGAACAGCCGAACCCTTGGGACCTTCTCCAGCCCCAGGATGTGACGAGCCGACATCGAGGTGCCAAACCTCCCCGTCGATGTGAGCTCTTGGGGGAGATCAGCCTGTTATCCCCGGCGTACCTTTTATCCTTTGAGCGATGGCCCTTCCATGCGGAACCACCGGATCACTATGCTCTACTTTCGTACCTGATCGACTTGTTTGTCTCACAGTCAAGCTCCCTTATGCCATTGCACTCTACGTACGGTTACCAAGCGTACTGAGGGAACCTTTAGAAGCCTCCGATACTTTTTTGGAGGCGACCACCCCAGTCAAACTACCCACCATGCACTGTTTCCCTATTCAGGGGTTAGACTCCAAGTAAATAAAGGGTGGTATTTCAACGTTGGCTCCACGAATACTAGCGTACCCGCTTCAAAGCCTCCCACCTATCCTACACATCATTTACCCAAAATCAATGCAAAGCTATAGTAAAGGTGCACGGGGTCTTTCCGTCCCGTGACGGGTAAGCGGCATCTTCACCGCTACTACAATTTCACCGAGCTCACGGCTGAGACAGTTCTCAGATCGTTACACCATTCGTGCAGGTCGGAACTTACCCGACAAGGAATTTCGCTACCTTAGGACCGTTATAGTTACGGCCGCCGTTTACCGGGGCTTCGATTCAGACCGTCGCTTACGCTAAGCCCCCCTCTTAACCTTCCGGCACC